>CAYUWK010000011.1:0-3274 GCA_964448435.1 uncultured Candidatus Saccharibacteria bacterium | reverse complement strand
TTGTAAGTTAATCTCCTCTTGAATATCCATATGTTGTTTATAATCAGCACTGTTTAGATAATAAACTATTTCAAAATTAAGGCTAAATTCTCCAAATTTTTCAAAATGAACTCTATCTAATTCAACTAATTCAAACTTCTCTATTACCCCTTTTATTATTAAAGGAATTTTTCTAAGTTTTTCTGTCGGAGTATTATAAACAACCCCTAAAGTAAAAGTATTTCTTCTCTTCTTCATTTTTTTATAGTTGTGAATCCTAGCTTCTGTTAACTGCTTGTTTGATATTATCAATTCTTCTCCTTTGAGTGTTAGCATACGAGTTGATTTTATCCCAATGTTTTTAACAGTACCTGAATCATCTCCAACTACAATATAATCTCCTATTTGAAATGGCCTATCAAAATAAATAGAAAATGAGGCAAAAATATCTGATAAGATTCCCTGGAGAGCAAAAGCAATAGCAACACCTCCAATTCCAAGTCCAGCCACCAAAGCAGTAATATTATATCCTAAAGCTTGGAGAGTTGTTATTATTACTAAAATCCATAAAAGCACTTTTAAAGCTTTGGAAAAAAGATAGACTATAGAAGGATCAAACTCCCCCTCTTCTTTCCTTTTTTGTATTTTAATTACTTTCTCAGCTCCATAATCAATAATCTCCTGCCCTGCTTTAATAAAATAATAAGCTGTAAGAATGATTAAAGAATATAATATAAATTTATTTGTTATTATTGGCAAATTTAAAAATTGGAAACTAATATATAAGGAAAAAAGAATATAAAAAGGTAAATTAATAAAGTTTATTATTTTGACTAATAAATTTAAAAAATCTATTTGTTTACGATCAGCTATCTTTATAATTTTTTTAATTAAAAGTTTTTTAAAAACCCTTAAACAAATAATTATTAAGAAAAAACTTACTAGAGCAATAAAATAACTTTTTATTGGATTCCCCAAAAAATTGTTATAAGAAAGTATTTGATTAAATAAATTTATCATATATCTTTTAAAAATAATTAATTTGCATGGCTTTTCTTACTTCTTCCATTGTTTCTTGAGCTACTTTTCTTGCTTTTTTAGTACCTTGCTCTAATATTCCCATAATTTTCTCAGGATTTTTTTCTAACTCCTTTCTTTTAGCTCTAATTGGTTCAAGCAAAAGTTCTAATATTTTGATTAATCTCTTTTTAACTTCTACATCCCCTAGCCCTCCTTTTTTATAAAGTTTCTTTAGTTTCTCTAACCCTTCAAGGTTGTTATCAAAAGCATCTAAATAAGCAAAAACTATGTTGCCTTTAATCCTACCTGGATCCTGAATCCGAATATGTTTTGGATCAGTATACATGTTCATAACTTTTCTAGTTACTTCTTTTTTAGAATCGGAAAGATAAATTGCATTATTCAGAGATTTGCTTGCTTTGCCTTTACCATCTATGCCGGGTAAACGACTTGTTTTTGAAAAAAATCCATTACATTCTTTTAAGATTTTATGGCCTTTCCCATAAGTTCTATTAAATTTCCTAACAATCTCATTAACTTGTTCTAAAATAGGCATTTGATCATCTCCTACTGGCACAAGATCAGCTTTAAAAATAGTAATATCAGCTGCTTGGCTTATGGGGTAAGTTAAAAATCCAACGGGGACATTCGCTCCATATCCTTTTTGCTTCATTTCATTTTTTATAGTTGGATTTCTCTGTAGCCTGGCTAAAGTAACCAAATTAAGAAAATATAAATTTAATTCGGCAAGTTCTGGAATTGATGATTGAATAAGAATTGTTGTTCTTTTAGGGTCTATACCAATAGAAAGGTAATCTATGGCTACTTGTAATATTGCTTTTCTTATTTTTCCAGGATTATCGGCATTGTCTGTTAACGCTTGCGTGTCAGCCAGCATAATAAACTGCTCACAAGAGTTTTGAAGTTTTACCCGGGATTGCAAAGAACCAACAAAATGCCCTAAATGTAAAGGACCTGTGGGCCTATCTCCAGTTAATATCCTTTTTCTTTTAGTTTCTTTCATATTCATAAATTTAGTATTCTATTTAATTTTATCAGAGAATACCTTTATTATCAATAAATAAAAACCCGAGGGATAATTCCCTCGGGAAAATCTATATAATAAAAATTATAAGATTTACTTTCCAAACAATCCTTTAAACCATCCCCAAATGCCTCTAGCATTTTTTTCGTTCTGAATCATTTCTTGCAATTTATCTTGCCCTTGTTCCATGCTTTGAATTTGTTCTTGCATCAAAGTACTGACTTCATCCTCGCAATCACACTCTCCTTTCAATTCTTTAAGGCGTTGAATTCTTATCCGATTCTGGTTTACTAAACTCCGAAGTTCTTCTGCTGTTTCCTGATCACCACCAGCAAAAAATCTTAAAATTCTATTTTTATTCCTAATTGTTTCTTCTGCCTTTATAGTCTCTTGAACAGAATTATTAAATTCTTTGGCAACTTTAGAAACTTCCTCGCCAAGATCACCAACTAATTCTTCTCCAATAGAAAGAAATGCATGCACTGCTGTTCTTACTTCATTCTGGTTTTGATAAGCTTTTTGTAAATTTCCTTTCATTGATTTAATCTCTTCAATCATCTCTCCTCGTTTTTCTTGTATCATTGATTTCCACTCGCTAGATGTCCTAGCTCTTAATTGCTGTCCATTTCCGTTACCAAGCAAACCATTTTCTTCTTGATTTTGTTCTTGTGTCTGCTCTTGTGTCTGCTCTTGTTGTTGCTGTTGGTCTCCTTGCCCTTCATCTTGCCCCTGATCTTCTGACCCTTCGCCCTGCTGTTGATTTCCTTGTTCATCTCCTGCTGGTGAAGCATCTTGACCCTGACTTCCTGTATCTTCATTTTTAGCAATAGTTAAAGAGAATATACTTAAACTAGCAAAAACAAATAAAACTAAGAATATACTAACTATTTTTTTCATACTTTTATTTTTTATTTTTTTTAATTTGACTTTTTTATTTATTTTCTTCTTTAATCTCTCTTTTAATAGTTTTCCAATGATAAAGATATAATGGTAAACCAATTAAAATTAAAGATAAATTTAAAGATGCATCTCGATGTCTTCTAGCAACTATGGGATCAATTTGCAGACTAGTCTCTTTCCAATTATTATAATCAACTAACCAACTTTCAATATCACTTTTTTGTTCTTCGGAAAGACATACTTGATTTTCTCCATCTATTTCTTTTTCAAGATTGTCTATTTCTGAAGCTGAAAAAGGAGTTGGTATTTGTTTATAAAGAATTCTCTGTT
>CAYUWK010000010.1:0-9504 GCA_964448435.1 uncultured Candidatus Saccharibacteria bacterium | reverse complement strand
GATAACAACTAGAATTTTTAATTTAGCTGGTATTCCCGAAGCGCCAACTTTTGGCGAAGCATTAGAGCTTGCTAAATATGTAGAAAATATTTTAGGCATTAGACCTGCTTTTTTATTAGCCATATTTAAGCAAGAATCAAATATTGGTAAAAATGTAGGACAATGTTATTTAAAAGACCCTGAAACTGGATCAGGAGTGGGAATAAATACGGGGAGAAAAATAGATAGAGTAATGAAACCGAGTAGAGATGTTCAACCCTTTTTATCTATAACCAAAGAATTAGGTAGAGATCCTTATAGTACCAGAGTCTCTTGTCCCATGAGCAAGGGTTATGGAGGCGCAATGGGACCAGGGCAGTTTATTCCTTCCACTTGGGTTGGCTATCGGGATAGAGTCAAGGCAATTACTGGCAAATCAGCAGATCCGTGGAACATTAGAGATGCCTTTATAGCCACTGGATTATATGTATCTGATTATGGCGCTAAGAATCAAACGTATGATGGTGAGTGGAGAGCTGCTATGATATATTTTTCAGGAACCTCTAAAAGAACATCATATAATTATTATGGTTTTTATGGAGATAGTGTAATGGCTATAACCAAGAATCTTCAAAAAGATATTGATATAATTGAGTCATCAAGATAGTAAAAAAATAACAGGGGATTAACCCTGTTTTTTAATTTAATATTTAAGTTCTTTTTAACGGAGAGCCTTAATAATTAGTCTTAAGTTTCCAGACATTATCTTCTCTATATTATAAAACTTTTTATTAATACGATGGTCAGTAATCCGATCTTGGGGAAAATTATAAGTTCTAATTTTTTCTGACCGGTCAGCATTACCGATTTGTTGTCTTCTTTCTCCTGATATTTTATTTTCTATTTCTTTTCTTTCTCTTTCAAAAAGTCGTGCTTTCAAAATTTCCATAGCGGCTTTTTTATTTTCTTCAAGATTTCTCGTAGTCTGAGAAGTGACAACTATGCCACTTGGTTTATGAGTTAGGCGAATAGCAGTTTGACGTTTATTAACATTTTGTCCTCCAGGGCCTGAAGATTTGAAAAAATCCATTTTAAGGTCAGAAGAATTTATTTGTATTTGAGTTGTTTCTGGTTTTTCCAAAACAGCAACCGAAACAGTTGAAGTATGTATTCTATCTGCCTTTTCTGTTTTGGGGACTCTTTGAACACGATGGACGCCTCCTTCATGTTTCATTTTTAAAAAGGCCTCCTTTCCTTCTATTTCAAAAGTAATTTGTTTTATACCTCCAAATTCTGATTGATGAGAATCTAGAATTTTTGTTACCCAATTTTGTGTTTCAGCGTATTTAGAATACATTTTAAATAAATCTTGTGCAAAAAGGGCGGCTTCTTCGCCGCCAGCGCCTGCTCTTATTTCTATAATAATAGAGGGCATATTACTTTTTTTTCTTTTTGGCTAATCTTTGTCTAAACTTTTGTACTTGTCCAGCAGTATCAATTATTCTTTCTCCACCGACATAAAAAGGATGACATTTTGAACAAATTTCAGTTTCAATTGTTTCTTTTGTTGAACCAATCTCAAAAGTATTTCCACAAGCACAATGGACTTTCGCTTTTTCAAAATATTTTGGATGTATTTTTTTCATCTTTTACATAATAACATTGAGGGCTTGAAAAATCAAGAGCAATGTTGTAAGATACTATTATAATTAATTAATATATGAGCATTATAAAGAAAAACAATTTTAATATCGATAATGATGAAATGATGAAAGCTGGAGTTCATCTTGGACACAGGGTATCAAAGCTTCACCCAAAAATGAAGGGCTATATCTTTGGGGTTAGAAATACAACTCACATTATTGATTTAGAAAAAACAATTGTTGAATTTGAAAAAGCATTAAATTTTATAAAGGAGCTTGTTGAAAAGCAAGAAACGATTCTTTTAGTTGGAACAAAAACTCCTTTAAGAAAATTAACTAAAGAAATAGCAAATGATTGTGATATACCTTATGTTAACGAGAGATGGTTAGGAGGAACATTTACAAATTTTAAGATTATTTTGAAACGGATTAAACATTTTAAAGAACTAGAAATAAAAAAGAAAGAAGGGGAGTTGGAAAAATATACTAAAAAAGAAAGAAATGAATTTGATAAAGAATTAGCAAAGTTAGAATTAAAATTTGGAGGAATAAAAAATCTTGAAAAAATCCCAGAAGCAGTTTTTGTTTGTGATATTAAAAAAGATATTTTGGTTGTAAAAGAAGCAATTGCCAAAGACATAAAAGTTATAGCTATTACTGATACAAATGTTGACCCAAGTTTGATTGATTATCCTATTCCAGCGAATGACGATGCCATAACTTCTGTCAGATATATTTTAGAAAAACTTAAGCAAGTAATTTTAAGCTCTAAGCCTAATAAATAAAAATATGGTGGATATTGATAAAATTAAACAACTTCGTCAACAAACAGGTATTGGTTTTTTAGAATGTCAAAAATCATTAGAGGAAACTAACGGAGACATTGAAAAAGCTAAGAGTATTTTAAGAGAGAAAGGGAAGCAAATAGCAGAAAGTAAATTCTTAAGAAAAACAGAGCAGGGGATTGTTGAAAGTTATTTACACCCAGGTGGTAAAATTGGAGTGCTTATAGAAATTTGTTGTGAATCAGATTTTGTAGCTAAGTCTCCAGAATTTAAAAAGTTAGCTCATGAAATTTGTTTACAAATTACAGCTATGAAACCTTTGTTTTTAAACGCAGACGAAATTTCAGAGGAATTTTTAGACGGAGAGAAAAAGATTTATAGTAAACAATTTGAAGGTTCAGGAAAACCAAAAGAAATGATTGATCAAATTATTGAAGGTAAATTATCAAAGTATAAAAAAGAGGTTTCTCTTTTGGATCAACTTTGGATTAAAGACACAACAAAAACAATTCAAGATTTAATTGTTGAATATAGTTCAAAGTTAGGAGAAAATATTACTCTTAAGAGATTTGTTAGATACGAAATATAAATCTAAGCCGAGATAGCTCAACGGCAGAGCAACGCTTTTGTAAAGCGTAGGTTGGGGGTTCGAATCCTCTTCTCGGCTCATATTTGACTTGACATTAAGAATGAAATAAGTAGAATAAGAATACGGAAATAAAGAGTTCTTTCCAACTTCATTTTATTAGACATAGTTTTATCTAATTTTATGAACTTTATTAAAGCTAGATTATATTTAATAAAGTAAATATTGTTTTTTCTAGTTTATTTTGTCCGATGAAATAATCGGACGAGTTTCTTTGAGAGTTTGATCCTAGCTCAGGATGAACGCTGGCGGCGTGGATAAGGCATGCAAGTCAAACGATCCATCTTCGGATGGGTAGTGGCAAACGGGTTAGTAACACGTAGATGACATACCCCAAAGTCTCGCATAACTCGTTGAAAGGCGAATTAATTCGAGATAGTCTAATAATTGTAAAAATTATTAGTAAAGTGATACTTTGTATTTTCGCTTTGGGAATGGTCTGCGGCCTATCAGCTTGTTGGTGAGGTAATGGCTCACCAAGGCTATGACGGGTAGGGGGTGTGAGAGCATGGCCCCCAACAGAGGCACTGAGACACGGGCCTCACTCCTACGGGAGGCAGCAGTCGAGAATCTTCGACAATGGGCGAAAGCCTGATCGAGCGACGCCGCATGCAGGAATAAGACCTTCGGGTTGTAAACTGCTTTAGTGGAAGAAGAATCTACTTTTTGTAGATGACGTTACTCCTAGAATAAGGGGGTGCTAACTCTGTGCCAGCAGCAGCGGTAATACAGAGCCCCCGAGCGTTATCCGGATTTATTGGGCGTAAAGGGTCCGTAGACGCCTCATCAAGTTTCTTGTTAAATCTTCAGAGCTCAACTTTGAAGCTGTGAGAAAAACTAATGAGGTAGAGGGCGTTAGAGGTTAGCGGAACATACGGTGTAGGGGTGATATCCGTTGATATCGTATGGAACACCAAAAGCGAAGGCAGCTAACTGGGACGACCCTGACGTTGAGGGACGAAAGTGTGGGTAGCGAAGAGGATTAGATACCCTCGTAGTCCACACCGTAAACGATGGATACTAGCTGGTGGGAGTGTCGACCCTTTCACTGGCGAAGCTAACGCGTTAAGTATCCCGCCTGGGAAGTACGACCGCAAGGTTGAAACTCAAAGGAATAGACGGGGGTCTACACAAGCGGTGGACCACGTGGCTTAATTCGACGATAAGCGAAAACCTTACCAGGGCTTGACATGTTAAGTGAAAATTCACCGAAAGGTGAACTCCGCAAGGCACTTAATACAGGTGCTGCATGGTTGTCGTCAGCAGGTGCCGTGAGGTGCTCCCTTAAATGGGGAAACCTGCGCAACCCTTGCTCTATGTTTTATTTGTCATAGAGAACTGCCTTATTTTATAAGGAGGAAGATGAGGATGACGCCAAATCAGCATGGCCCTTATGCCCTGGGCTGCACACGTGCTACAATGGCCGGTACAAAGAGTTGCTAAAGCGCAAGCTGGAGCTAATCTCATCAAAGCCGGTCTCAGTTCGGATCGAGGTCTGAAACTCGACCTCGTGAAGTTGGAATCGCTAGTAATCGCGTATCAGCTATGTCGCGATGAATATGTCCCTGGACCTTGTACTCACTGCCCGTCACATTAGGGAAGTTGGTGGTAGCCGAAGTTCCGTGCAAGCGGACCTAAGCTAAAATCAGTGACCAGAATGAAGTCGTAACAAGGCACGGCTAGGGGAACCTGGTCGTGGATCATTTCTTTTTTATTTGTTTGTTATTTCTCTACTTAGTAGAGTAGGCAAACAGGCCGATAAAAGTTGAAGAATGAGAATTCTTTCCTTAACTTTTTGATGTTGGTCAATCCATCTTTAAAAATTGACTGTCAACTCATAAACTCGTCCGATTATTTTATCAGACAAAAATATATTAGAAAAAACAATTGAATTTTATACTAGGCGGAGACATTGTCTCCGTTTTTAGTTGTTGACTTATACCCTGAAAAGGGTATTATATTATAATATATTTAAATTTAGGGCAGGTAGTTCAGTGGTAGAACGCTTCTCTGATAAAGAAGAGGTGGGAGGTCCGATTCCTCCTCTGCCCACCAATTAAAAATTATGTCCGAAAACAAAAAAAACGGAGCCACAGATTATAGCAAGTTTTTTGAACAAGAAAGAAAAAAACCAGGGACAGAAGAAATTTCTTCTAGTAAGAAGAAACAATCTTTTTTGAATAATTTAAAAAGTTCTTGGGAAGAAGCAGATAAAAAAACAAGAACTCAAATAATAATATTTTTAATAGCAATTTTTTTAACTGTAATTATTTTAAGTTTTCATTTTTTAAAGCCTGAATCAGAAAGTTTTAAAGAACCAATCATTCCTATCCCTTCGGGAGAAGAAGAAATGTTTGGTCAATAATTATGAATAAAAAAGGTTTTACACTAATTGAACTATTAGTCGTAATTGCCATCATAGGACTTTTAGCTTCAGCAGTTTTAGTTTCTTTTCCTGGCGCAATGCAGGGGGCAAGAGATGGCATAAGAAAACAAGACTTAAGCACAATTAGAAGTGCACTCGAAGAATATTGGGATATTAATGGACACTATCCACCAGAAGGTCTTTGTTTAGATTCTAGTGTAGGTAGTTCTGGTTGTAGCATCCCAGTTCCAATACAAAATTATTGGTCAGCAAGTAGTGATCTCCAAGATTTAGTAGCTCAAAAATCTTTTGGCAAAATCCCAATTGATCCAGTTAATAACAGTACATATTATTATAGTTATGAACCAGAAAACGTAGGACAATCAGGTTGTTTAGTCAACACTTGTGAATGGCACATATGTTGTCGGTTAGAAACAACAGGTGCCAATTATTGTGTTTATAGTGTGCGTGATTCTGATGGTTTTGCTGATGGAGGATATTAGTTCAATTGGTTATTTTTAAAAAATCAGCTATAATAAATACAGTAAGTATAAAATTAAATTATATCTTATTTTTTAAAATAATAGATTAAATATGAAAAACAATATCTCTTTTCAAGTAAAAGGATTTACTTTAATTGAATTATTAGTTGTTATTGCCATTATAGGACTTTTGACTTCTGTAGTTTTGATTTCTTTTCCTGCTTCTACTGCTAAATCAAGAGATTCAGGTAGGATGCAAGAATTAAAGCAAGTCCAAATGGCATTAAGATTATATTATGATATAAATCATGAAATGCCTATAAACAGGGGAGGGTCAGGAGTTTCTTATTGTGATAATAATTCAGATTTTTTACAAGAATTAGTAGATGGAGAATTCTTGCCTAAAAATCCAAAAAGTTCAGGTGGAGCAAGTTATTGTTATTATGATTATGGTGCTGATGATGCATATGGAGCAGGAGTATTGTTGGGATTTGAAACAGAAAATTATCAAGGAACTGGGATAAATGGGACATGTAGGCCTTCGGGTTTATCTTGGTGTACTGTTGGTGATAATAATTGGTATTGTCTTTGTACTCCGTATTCCCCCTATTGGTAATTGAAAAGGGGCCCATGGCTTAATGGTAGAGTATTGGTTTTGCATACCAAAGGTGGGAGTCCGATTCTCCCTGGGTCCACGATATTTAATTTAAAGGTCGAATCTAAATAACCTTAATAAATAATAATATGGTTGAAGATTGGTCTGGTATTACATTGTTATCTTTACAAGAATTTTGGCATGGCTTTTTAAATTTTATGCCAAATCTTATCGGAGCATTAGTCGCTCTTTTAATTGGCTGGTTTATAGCTGATTGGATTGGGAAGTTAATAACAGAAATTTTAAGAAAATTAAAATTTGATAAAATTTTTGAACGAACTCAATGGCAAGATGCTTTAGAAAAAGCAGATTTTAAAGTTTCAGTTTCCCATTTTATTGGAGAACTTGTTCAATGGATATTAATGATTGTCTTTTTACTAGTATCTGTTGAAATTTTAGGTAGTCGTCAATTAACTATTGTTCTTCATAAAATAATTAATTGGTTGCCTAATCTAATAGTAGTGGTTTCAATTTTTGTGATAACAGTGATTATTGCCGATTTCATTAAAAAAATAATTCAAGCATTTGTTGAAAAAGCAGGAGTATCTCATGCTAAATTTGTAGGTTCAATTGTTCAGGGTTCAATTTGGGTTTTTGCTATTTTTGCTATTTTAACTCAACTTAAAATTGCAGAAGAATTAATTCAAATTTTATTTACAGGTATTGTAGCCTTAGTAGTAATTAGTTGTAGTATTGCTTTTGGTTTAGGTGGAAAAGATTTGGCTAGGGATATTTTACAAGGATTAAAGAGTAAATTAGAAAAGTAAAACTTTATCCTTAAGAATTAAAAATTGCTTAACTTAGTTAGGCAATTTTTAATTAATTAAGGGGTTGACAAAGATCTGCTTATTTGTTAAATTTAATCTTGATTAATATGTCAAAGATATTCAAAGAACTCAGACAATAAAAAGCGGCTAAACTGTTATAGGTTTAGATTTAAAATAGCCGCTTATGGGCGGTTTTTTATTTTTCTGAATTATTGATTTATGTTCTTTCCAACTGAATATAGTTGTAATTTGTAATTACTAATTACTAGCCAAAGGAATTGTCTAAAGATAATTTTAAAGGCAAATGGTGGATGCCTTGGGAGTGGGAGGCGATGAAGGACGTGGTGTGACTGCGATAAGCCTCGGGGAGATGTTTAGCAATCTTTGATCCGGGGATTTCCGAATAGGGCAACCTGTCTATTTAAAAGATAGACGACTCGCTGTAAAGCGAGTAGCGAACCTGGGGAAGTGAAACATCTCAGTACCCAGAGGAAAAGAAAATAATGTTAGTGCTTGCACTAACGCATTCCCTTAGTAGTGGCGAGCGAAAAGGGAAGAGCCTAAACCATATAAAATACTTTTTGTATTTTATGCGGGGTTGTAAGAAAATAATGTCGGAGCTATATATTTTTAATATTTAGTTTCTGAGGGAGAAAATTAGGTAAATTTGTTAGGGGAAATTTCCTGGAAGGGAATACTATAAAGGGTGATAGTCCCGTACCTGAAAACTTTTTTACGCTCCTTGTTATTTCTCTTGAGTACCTCAGGAAATGAAAGCCCTGAGGGAATCTGGCTGTACTATCAGCTAAGGCTAAATACTACCCACTCACCGATAGTGAACTAGTACCGTGAGGGAAAGGTGAAAAGTAGCCCGGTGAGGGCGATGAAATAAAACCTGAAACCATTTGCTTACAAAGAGTCAGAGCCCTGCTTCGGCGGGGTGATGGCGTGCTTTTTGTAGAACGAGCCAACGAGTTCGAGTATGTAGCTGTTTAAGTCCTTATGGGACGAAAGCAAAGCGAAAGCGAGTGTTAATAGCGCGTTCATAGCTATGTGCCCGAGACCCGAAGCCAAGCGAGCTTGCCATGACCAGGGTGAATTTTTCCGAAAGGAGAAAGGAGGCCCGAACCCAAGAGCCGTTCAACACTCTGGGATGAGTTGTGGTAAGAAGTGAAAAGCTAATCGAGCTTGGTAATAGCTGGTTCTCCCCGAAATAGCTTTAGGGCTAGCTTCGAGTTATACACTATAGGGGTAGAGCACTGGATGGTTTGTTATGGGATTTATCCTAGGCAAATCAACCAAACTCCGAATACTATAGTTTTTTATCTCGGAAGTCAGACTGTGGGGGCTAAGCTCCATGGTCGAAAGGGAAACAGCCCAGATCATAATCTAAGGTCCCTAAATCAAGCTAAGTGTGTTAAGGAAGTTAGATCTCGTTGATAGTTAGGAGGTTAGCTTAGAAGCAGCTATCCTTTAAAAAATGCGTAATAGCTTACTAACTAAGAGATCTTGCGCCGAAAATTTAGGGGGCTCAAGCTTGGTACCGAAGATATGGATTACTCGTGTTTACACGAGTAGTGGTAGGGGAGCGTCCTCTTTGCATTGAAGCTTCATCGTGAGGTGGAGTGGAGCGGAGAGGAGTGAGAATGTTGGCATAAGTAACCGCAATCTCGGTGAGAGCCCGAGACACCGAAAGCCTAAGGTTTCCTTGGCAATGACAATCATCCAAGGGTTAGGCGGGCCTAAGGTAAACCCGAAAGGGGTAGCCGATGGACAGCAGGTTAATATTCCTGCCCCCAAATATATAATTCTAAAATTGTGACGGAGTTTAGTAGCTCAGGCGGATTATCGGATTTCCGTTGTTGATTTGAGATTTTTCAAGAATTGACAGGAAGCTGAATTTCGGTTCAGTGAACTTGAGTGAGCAAGCTTCCAAGAAAAGCTTTTTAGGAGTTAATATATATTTGGTCCGTACTAAAACCAACACAGGTAGGCTGGTGTAAGTATACTAAGGTGAACGAGTGAAAGCTCCTGAAGGAACTCGGCAAAAAAGTGACCGTAAGTTAGCGATAAGGTCTCCCCACCTTTGGTGGGGCGCAGTGAACATTCCCCTAGCGACTGTTTACTAAAAACACAGGTCCCTGCTTAACTTGTAAAAGGAAGTATAGGGGCTGAGGCCTGA
>CAYUWK010000009.1:0-11649 GCA_964448435.1 uncultured Candidatus Saccharibacteria bacterium | reverse complement strand
CATTGAATTGTTTAATAGGACGATAATACCCCATAACCCTTGAATAAACTTCACATGGCTGTTCAATCGTACATTTTGGACAAGTCCAATGCTTTCCTGGTAGATAACCATGTACTGGACAAATAGAAAAAGTTGGAGTTAGACTGATATATGGTAAATTAAATTTTTCAAATATTTTTTTAATTAACTTTTTAGATAATTGGATATCAGAAATCTCTTCTCCCAAAAAAACATGGTTTACTGTGCCTCCTGTATATTTACATTGTAATTCATCTTGAAGCTTTAATGATTCAAAAATATCATCAGTATAATTGACAGGTAGTTGAGTTGAATTAGTATAATAGGGAGTTTTTTTTGTACCAGAAGTGATTATATCAGGATATTTCTCTCTATCTTTTAAAGCAAGACGATAAGTTGTTCCTTCGGCTGGTGATGCTTCTAGGTTATATAAATTTCCTGTCCCTTCTTGATATTTCACTAATTTTTCTCTCATAAAGTCCATTATTTCTAAAGCAAAATTTTTCCCTTTTTTTGTTCCTATGTCTTCACCTATAAAATTTAATAAACATTCATTCATGCCTAATAAGCCAATAGTTGAAAAGTGGTTATTATAATATGCTCCTCTAGCTTTTTTAATACCTGATAAATAAAATTTTGAATAAGGATATAGTCCTTTATCAGCAAAGTTCTCTATGGCCTTTCTTTTTATTTCCAATGATTCTTCTGCCAAATCCATTAATTTGCCCAATCTTTTATAGAGTTCTCTTTTAGTCTTAGATAAATAACCTATGCGTGGCATATTAATTGTCACTACTCCAATACTTCCTGTGTTAGAACCACTTCCAAATAATCCTCCACCTCCACGGTTGTGAAGTTCTTTCATGTCAAGACGAAGCCGACAACAATTATGAGTAATCACCCCATTAGCTAATTGAAAGGCGTGTTCTTTACTGTCGAGTTCAAGATCATAAACATAACCTGTATATTTTTCTTTTTCTATTTTCACAATTTTCACTCCATAAAAATTATTATAATCTCTATATTTTAGATTACGTCCTTTTTTCATTTTAAAATAATTTCTCAGCCATTCCGGAATATCCCCGGCGAATCTCAGATTGTATCCAATCTTTTTTTTATCTCCTGTGCTATTTTTTGATTCGAAATAAGTAGTATTTATCCCTAAACTTCTACTTAATACCAAAATATCTAAAATTAAATCTTTATTTCCTAAATGAAGAACCATATAATTCTTTTCTTTATGCAAAAAACCATCACTTTCTATCGCTCCAATTAATATTCCTTTTCTAAATTCAAGTGAACGAGCAAAAATTTTAGAATTTAATCTCTTATTTAAAGAGCCATCTCCTCTTACATATTCTTTCATTATTTCAACTAACCCTCTGCTTGCAATAGAAATTCGAGCGAAATGATGCTCTTCGTTTAAATCAATTGAAGTTGAGGCAATAAACCGTTCTTCTGTAATTTTCTGGACGAATTTAATCAATTCCTTTTCTTTACTATTAAAAACTAAATTTAAAGTAGCATTATTATGAGAAACCCAGCCATCACCTATATAAAGTCCAGTCAATCTCCCCATATCAAAATCACCTAACTCTCCTTCATAAGGATGTTTAGCAAATGGAAATTCATTTCCTATTTTCAACTTTCTACTTTCTACCATTTTTAATTTCCCATTTTTAATTATTAAAGAAGGATGATCCATGGTCATTTTGTCAAGAATTCCATTATCTAAGGTAAGTTTTAGGATTTCTTCATTCTCCAATCTTAATTTTATTACATTTTTTACTTTCTCAAATTTACCGTTGATCAGTACCTCGATTAAATTACCTCTTACTAAAAAGTCATCTACAATTCTTCTAATTTCAGTTTTTGCAATTTCGCCACTTGCATTTTTATAGATAATCTCTGTCCCCGGCAATTTACACATTGAACGCACATCTGCAGGGTCCATATCAGAATTAATATAATTTGCAAAATAATTTGTGCCATATTTTGACGATGCTTCAAAAATTCCATCAAAAGCAGGGTCATTCCAAGGAAAATCTTTAGTAATGTTTATAGTTGGGATAGGAAAAGAAAAGGGTCTTTTTGATCTATCTCCCTCCATCATCACTTCATAAAATGCCTTATCAAATATTTTCATTTCTTCAGCAAATTCTCCATAAGTTTCTTTTTGGCTTTTACCTCCAATAATTACAGGTAATTTTTCAAAAACTGAAGAAGGTTTAAGATCTAATGTAATATTTGAGAAAGGACATTGAAATCCAACTCGAGTAGGAACAGCCATATTAAATAAAAACTCCTGCATACATTGTTTAACTTGTTGATAGTTTAAATTATCATAACGAATGAATGGAGCTAAGAGAGTATCAAAATTTGAAAAAGCAACTGCTCCCGCAACTTCTCCTGTTACTGTAAACATAAAATTTACAACCTGGCCCAATGCTGATCTAAAATGTTTCGGTGGATTTGATTCTAATTTCCCAGGAACACCTCTAAATCCTTTTAACAAAAAATCATATAAATCCCATCCACAACAATAGGGACCAAGTGTGTCCAAATCGTGGATATGAAAATCGCCTGACTTATTAGCATCTCTTATCTCTTCTGTATATATTTTATTTAACCAATATCTTTTTACAATATAATTTACTCCATATCTGTTAAGCCCTTGTAAAGAGAAAGCCATATTAGCATTTTCATTTACTTCCCAATCCGATTTTTCCAAATACTCGTCAATTCTATCTACTGCTTGCTCTCTTACGTTTAGCGCTTCTCTTATCTCCCTTCTTTTTTCTCTATATAAGATATATGCTTTCGCCGTTTTGACTAAATCCTCTAAAATTAAAACTTCTTCTGTTATGTCTTGGATCTCTTCTATAGTAGGAATCTCATCTTTTTTAAATCTTCTATTTAATAAAGCTGTTATTTTATCAGAAATTTCTTTTGATTTTTTACCATCTCCTTGATTGCTTGCAGTTAAGGCTTTGAAAATAACTTTCGTTATTTTTTCTTGATCAAAATTCACGATTAAACCATCTCTTTTTCTAATTTTCTGAATTTTATTTTCCATAATATGCTTTATTTTTATTCTTAATATAATTTGTGCTTAGATTAACTAAGCACAAACAGACTGTCTACTAAACTAAAATTATAAAATACTTTAATTAATCCCGGTAGCAATAAATGTAATTTTTATCTCTTCTTTTTTTAAAGTCTTATCTTCAGACGCTCCAAAACTTATTTTGGCTTTAGGAGAAACTGTTTTTTTAATAAATTCAGCAGCTTCTTGAATTTCAAACAAGCTAAGGTCATCTCCTCCGGCAATGTTTAATAATACTCCTTTCGCTTTATCAACCGGAAAATCAACTAAGGAAGAATGAATCGCTAGGTTAGCTGCTTTGATGGCTCTATTTTCTCCTTTTGCTATGGCTTGACCGAATAAGGCGTTACCTGAATTTTTTAATATGCCTTGAATATCAGCAAGGTCAACATTTATAATACCAGAAGAGAATATCAAATCAGAAATTCCTTGAATTGCTTCTCTCAAAATCTTATCACATGTCCAAAGCGCAGATTCGACAGAAGTATTTTTACCAACTATTTTTAGTAACTTATCATTTGAAATACAAATTAAGCTATCAACTTTTCCTTTTAATTTTTTAATCGTAGCATTCGCAATTTTCTGACGTTGAGATCCTTCAAAAGAAAATGGCTTTGTGACTACAACAATACTCAAAATTCCTAGTTCTTTTAATATCTCTCCTAAAATAGGAACACCTCCCGACCCTGTGCCTCCTCCTAATCCAGCAACTATAAAAACCATATCTGCGCCATTTAAAAGAGTTTTTATTTCCTCTTTACTTTGCTGAATAGCTTTTTCCCCTAATTTAGTATTCATACCAGTGCCTAAACCAAAGGTAATATCCTTCCCAATTAAAATCTTTTTAGAAACCTTGCAAAGATGAAGGGATTGCACATCAGTATTTATAGCAATTAATTCTGCATAGTTAAAATTACACTTTGTCATTCTAGACAAAGCATTAACTCCTGCACCACCAATCCCAACAACTTTAATTTTTGATATTGGCATAATTTTATGAAGGTAAAAGAAGTTTTATTATTTTTTTAATAGATTCTGACGTTTTAGAAAATGTCCCCGATCCTTCTCCTCCTCTTTTCTCTCCTTTCCACGCGTATGACAAAAGACCAAGCGCAGTAGAAAAAGCTGGGTCTTCTGGTAACCCAGGTATGTCTTTAGGAATATATATACTACAAGGAAGTTTTAATGCTTGTTTAGAATATTCTTTAATCCCTGGCAATAAAGAACCACCACCCGTTAAAACAACACCTGCTGGTAGAATTTCTTGCTTTGATATTTTTTTTAGTTCTTTTTGGATATGGCTAAATATTTCTGAAACTCTAGCTTCTATAATATTTTCTAATACTTTTTTAGGACAAACCAATGATTTTTCTGGAATTCTTATTTTTTCATTCTTTGTTTTTGTATTTTTCTTTTTATTTTTAGAAATTAAAGATCCAAATTCTTTTTTAATTCGTTCTGCTGTCTCAATCTCTGTTCTAAGACCTAAGGCAATATCATTGGTAATATTTGCTGACCCTAAAGGAATAACATGACAATGGATTAAATTGCCATCTTCAAAAACAGCTAAACCTGTAGTTTCAGCCCCGATATCAACCGATACAACACCTAGTTCTTGTTGCTCATATGTTAAACATATTTCAGATGTTGCAATCGGTGAAGCGACTATATTCTGTTCATCAATATTAAATCCTGCCAAATCAAATGTTTTAGATAGGTTTTCTTTAACCGGAGAAAAAACACAAGTTAAAAGGGCTTTCAATTCTAGCCTACGCCCATGAAGCCCCAAAGGTTCTTTTATATCTTGAGCACCATCAATAATAAATTCTTTTATAAAAAGTTCTAACGCTTCTCTATTAGAGGACAAACTAACTGACTCTGCTTGGCGAATAACCCTATCAATATCTTCTTGAGAAATTTTCTGGTCAGCCCGTGATACAGAAACTAATCCTTGAGAATTGACAACAGACAAATGACTTCCGTTTATACTGTAAACATGATCTCTAATTCTTATGCCTGATTGTTTTTCTATTTCTACAATTGATGACTCTATGATAGGTGCAATTTTATTTACTTTTATGATTTCTCCCCTTCTAACGCCCATGGAACGAGTTTTAACCATAGCTAAAATTTCAAAGTTCTTTTTGTCGTGTTCTTTTTTGCCCATTAAAATTTTAACTGAGTGCGTTCCAATATCTATAGATGTAAGAATAGAAGATTTCATAAAAAATAAAATTATAAATTTTTAAGATAATATTCTTCTTTTTTCTTCATGCGCTTAGCTTCTTTTTCTGATTTTTCATGATCATATCCTAATGCATGTAAGATTCCATGAATTATAACCCATTTTAATTCTTTTTCAAAATCTGATTTAAACTCTTGGGCATCTTTTTTTACCCTTATCAAGCATATAATAACTTCTCCTAATTCAAAAATATCTTTAAACTTTGTATCAACCAAGCCATGGCTAAAAGATAGAACATCTGTAACTTTGTCTTGCTTTCTATATCTTTTGTTAAGATCTCTTATTTTTTTTGTACCTACAAAAATAATAGAAATATCCCCTTGTTTTTTCTCTTTTTTTAGAATTCTTCCAGCAATCTTTTTTACAAACTCTCTATCTATTCGGCTTCTCGTTAAATTCTGAACATTTATATGTGTCTTTTTACAATAAGACTTATCCATAATATAGGATTTCTATTATAATCTTCCCCATTTTTTAAGTTTTTCGTATTTTTCTTTCAACTCATTCTTTCTTAAAGCTGCTCTTTTTTTTAACTGCGTACTCTTTTCTCTCTTGACAAATCTTTTTTTTCTAGCTTCAATCAAAATTCCGCTTTTCCTCATTTTTCTTGAAAAGCGACGGATTAAACCTTGGGTTGATTCTTTAGTTTGTTTTTTTGTTTTTAATGGCATTTTAAACTATTTTATTATTTTTTTTAAGTGTTTAACTATTTTCTTAAATGGGATTATTGTCTGTTTCCCTGTATCCATGTGTCTGATAATTATTTCATTATCAATAGCTTCTTTTTGACCCAGGATTAAAACAAATTTTATTCCCAATTTATCGGCTATTTTTAATTGTTCGACCAATGAATCCTTGTAAAATGCTTCGGCTACTTTTATATTGTTTTCTCTTAATTCTTCAAAAATTTTTAAAGCTTTCCTTTTTGATAAAACTCCTACTTGAGCTAAAAAAACTTGAGGCTGTTTTTTGGTCGGGATCTTTTTGCCCATAACTTTCATAAGACGAATTATCCTTTCTACCCCAGCTGCACCACCACAAGCAGGAGTTTCTTTCCCTCCTAAAAGTTTAACTAAGTTATCATATCTTCCTCCGCCAGCAAGAGCTATCTTCCCTCTTTCTTGGCCTAAAGACTCCTTTTCTTTTTCTGATAAATTAGGAAATATCTCAAAAACTGTTCTGGTATAATAATCAAGTCCCCTGACTAAGTAAGGATTCAGACTATATGGTAATTCAAGTTCTTCCAAAAATTCTAAAACATTTTTAAAGTGACTGTGACAATCTTTACAAAGATGTTCAATCATTTGAGGAGCAGATTTAATAACTTCTTGGCATTTTTCATTTTTACAATCTAATATTCTTAATGGATTCTCTTTTAAGCGACGCTTGCAGTCTGAACATAAATTAGACTGATTAGATTTTAAATATTTTATTAATTTTCTTTTATATTCTGAACGACATTCTGGACACCCAATTGTATTTATTTCAATTGTTAAATCTTTAAAACCAAGTTCTTTTAATATGTTAAAAAATATCTGAATAATCTGGACATCTATAATTGGTTTATCCATACCAATAGATTCAAACCCAAATTGATTAAACTCACGAAATCTGCCTGCCTGAGGCCTTTCATATCTGAAAAATGGACCAAGGTGCCAAAACTTTATTGGTTTTGGTAAATTTTCCATTCCTTTTTGGAGATAAGATCTTACTATCCCGGGCGTTGCTTCCGGTCGCAACGTTAAATAATCTCCTCCTTTCGTTCTAAGACTGAACATTTCTTTTTGGACAATATCCGTAGAAAAACCAGTTCCTTTTTCAAATAATTTGGTATCTTCTAAAATTGGTGTTTCTATCCTTCGAAATCCATAAAAATCAGCAACATCTTGGCAAACTTTTTCAATTTTTTGAAAATACATCATATCTTTCCCTAAAATATCATGCATGCCCGTTGGTGATTGAAATTTCATAAATTATTATTTAGATAAGATTAATAAAGGATTTGAAATATTAGATGTAATACTTGGAAACCACGTTTTTAAAATTACTTTTCCGATAATATAATTTTCAGACAATGCTCCCCATTTTCTGGAGTCAAAAGAAGCGACCCTATTATCCCCCAAAACAAAATATTCATCTTGTTCCAATGTTAACGTAAGATTATCTGTATGATCTTCTTTCAAACCATATTCTGACTCATTTAATTCTCTATTTTCAACGCCCTTAATAATATTTATTTTCCCTTGTTTTATCTCAACTGTTTCTCCGGGTAAGCCAATGACTCTTTTAATAAATCTTTGGGATGTATCTCGAGGATAACGAAAAACTATAACGTCTCCTCTCTCCGGATTAGTAAATCTATAACTTATTTCATCAACAATTAAATAATCTCCTTGGTGAAAGTTTGGTTCCATTGAACTTCCTTTGATAACAAATGGTTGAAAAACAAAATAGCGAATAGGAATCACTATTAATAAAGCTAATACGACAATTTTGATAATCTCCCAAAAAAATAATAATACTTCTTTCATATAATTTTATTATTGTAGCAAAATATTCGAGCTTTCGCAAGAATATAATTTTTGTAAAAAGAATACAATAAGGTTATAATAAAAATATATAAAAGATTTCATTATGTTTTTAATAGTTGGATTAGGAAACCCAGGAACTAAATATATCAAAACTAGACATAATATTGGATTTAGAATTATAGATGAATTCCAAAATGGAAATAATTTCTCCAATTTCGAATTTTCAAAAAGATTTAATTCTTTAGTGTCTGATGGGAAAATTAAAAATAAAACCATTATTTTAGTAAAGCCCAAGACATTTATGAATAATTCTGGCAAAGCAATAAAAGAAATTGCCAGTTTTTATAAAATAAAAAATTCTAATATTGTTATTATTCATGATGATGTTGACTTAGCTTTCGGAAAAATAAAAGTATCAAAAAAAAGAGGATCCGCTGGACATAAAGGGGTAGAATCAATAATAAAAGAACTAAAAACAAAAGATTTTACAAGATTACGAGTTGGAATTAAAAAACCAGAATGCAAAAATACAGAAAAGTTTGTTTTAGAAAAGTTCACTGAGGAAGAAGAACAAAAACTTAAGGGAATTATAGAACAAGGTCTCCAAATTTTAAATTCTATAAATTATGCTTAAAAAAAATATAAAAGGGAAAGCATGGGTTATTGATGTTAATATGGGCTATGGCCACCAAAGAACAGCTTATCCTTTAAAGGACTTAGCCCCCAATAAAGAAGTTATTAGCGCAAATGACTATAAGGATATGCCTAAAAAAGATAAGGTCATTTGGGATAGCTCAAGAAATTTTTATGAATTTATTTCTAAATTTAAAAGATTTCCTATTGTCGGTGAATTTGCTTTTTCTGTTTTTGATAAATTTCAAAAAATTCTTAACTTCTATCCAAAAAGAGATTTGTCTAACCCAAATCTTTATTCTAATCAAGTATTTAATTTAATTAAAAAAGGATGGGGAAAAGACTTAATTAAAAAATTAAGTAAAAATCCATTGCCTTTGATTACTACTTTTTTTATTCCTGCTTTTATGGCTGAAGCTTTTAATTATCCTGGAGAAATATATTGCGTAATATGTGATGCTGATATCTCCCGTTCTTGGGCTCCATTTAATCCTTTCCAAAGTAGAATTAAATATTTTGCTCCTAATTTTAGGGTTATGGAAAGATTAATGCTTTATGGAATTAAAAAAGAAAACATTTTTTTAGTTGGCTATCCTCTTCCAAAAGAAAATATTAAAAATGCTTCAAAAGATTTGGCTCATCGCATTCTAAGCCTTGACACTAGAAAAAGATATCAAAGAAAATATAAACCTCTAATAAAAGCATTTTTAGGAAAATTGCCTGAAAAATCAAATCATCCTTTTACAATAACTTTTGCTGTTGGAGGAGCTGGTGCTCAGAAAGAAATTGCTATAAAAATTTTAAAAACTTTATCTCCAAAAATAAAGAATAAAACTATTAAAATATTTTTAATAGCAGGAGCTAGAAAAGAAGTTAAAAAATACTTTTTAGAAAATATAAAAAGATTAGGACTTCAACAAAATTTAAACAAAAATCTGGAGATAATTTATGAAAAAGATATAAAAGATTATTTTAAAAAATTTAATCAAGTTTTAAGAAAAACAGATATTCTTTGGACAAAACCGAGTGAACTTTCTTTTTATACGGCGTTAGGGTTGCCAATCATTCTCGCTCCTACTGTTGGATCTCAAGAAGACTTTAATGAAGAATGGCTTCTGAGATTGGGCTCTGCTATGCACCAGAAAGATTTAAATTATATTGATCAATGGCTTCTTGATTTTATGGATTCTGGTTGGTTTGCTGAGGCAAGCATGCAAGGGTTTATCGAAGCAAAAAGAATGGGAACATACGAAATAGAAAAAATAATTTCTAAAAAGAAATAATATTATATGCTTTGGGTATTTATTATAATTTCTGCTTATCTTATTTTAGCTATTAACTCCTTAGTTGATAATTATCTTTTACTAGGCCCTCCTAATCCAAAAAGTTATGCTTTTTATATTGGAACGCTGGGGATAATAACTTTAGTTCTAATCCCCTTTGTTGGTTTTTCTGTTCCTGAAATTTCTCAAATTTTAATTAGTTTATTAGCCGGAATCATTTTTGTATTGGCTATTTATTTCTTTTATATCGGTTTAGAATATTTTGAACCATCTAGGATTGTAGCAGCGATTGGAGGATTAACACCTTTGTTCACCTTTATATTAATTTCTATATGCTCTAAAAGATTAATATTCTCAGGCATAAAAGAAATTCTTGCTTTTTTTCTTTTGCTTTTGGGTAGTTTTTTAATAACTTTTAAAAAGAAGAAGAAAATTTCTCTTAGCAGTTTTAAAATTTCCTTGATAGCTGCTTTTTTATTTGCTCTAATGTTTGTATTAACCAAAAATGTATATTTGAATCAATCATTTTGGCATGGTTTTATGTGGATAAGAATTGGCGGATTTTTAGCTGGCATTTGTTTTCTTTTTGTTAAACAAGTTAGGCAAGAGATTTTTAATAAAAAATCAACTTTTACTAAGAAAACAGGAAGTATTTTTATACTAAATCAAGGTGCAGGGGCCGGAGCACTTATTCTCCAAAATTTTGCAATTTATTTAGCTGGCATAAATTATCTTCCATTTATTAATGCTCTTCAAGGAGTTCAATATGTTTTTCTATTTATTTTAATATTCTTTTTAACGAAAAGATTTCCTAAAATTTCAGAAGAAAGGTTTACTAAAAAAATAATTATTCAAAAAGTCTTAAGCATTGCTTTAATTTGTTTAGGTCTTATTATCTTTTATTTCTAAAATTAGAACGATGACATTAAAATTTCCAAAAAACTTTTTATGGGGCACAGCTACTTCTGCTTATCAAGTGGAAGGCGGAATTAAGAATTGTGATTGGGCAAAATGGAAAGATGCTGGCTTAGCTTGTGATCATTATAATAGATATGAAGAAGATTTTGATTTGGCAAAAAATATTCTACATAATAATGCCCACCGTTTTTCAATTGAATGGTCACGAATTGAACCAGAGAAAGGGAAATGGGATCTAAAAGAGATTGAACACTATAAAAAAGTTCTTTTGGCTCTAAAAAAACGAAATCTCAAACCATTTGTTACGTTGCACCACTTTACTAATCCTTTATGGCTAGTTAAAGAAGGTGGATGGGAGAACAAAAAAGTTATTAACTATTTCTCTCGCTATGCAGAATTTATTGTCAAAAACTTAGGCGAATACGTTGATTTTTGGATGACAATTAATGAACCTTTAGTTTATATCGGACAAGGTTATATGGATTGTAAATGGCCACCAGGGAAGAAGAATTTTTTAAAAGCATTTAAAGTGCTTTCTAATATGATTAATGCACATAAAAAGGCCCATTCGATTATCCAACAAGTTGACCCTACTGCAAAAATTAGCATTGCTACAAATAATGTATTTTTTGAACCATATGAAAAAAAATCCTTTTTAGATAAATTTTCTTCTTCTGTAAGTAGTTATTTTTGGAATAGATATTTTTTGAATAAGGTAAAAAAATATTCTGATTTTATTGGTTTAAATTATTACGTTCATAATAGAATTCAATTTCCATTAAAAATGAAAAATTATAATACTATAACTTCTGATTTGGGATGGGAAATTTATCCTAAGGGCATTTATTATGTTTTGAAAGAACTACAAAGATACAAAAAACCGATTTATATTATGGAAAATGGCATAGCTGATGC
>CAYUWK010000008.1:0-13079 GCA_964448435.1 uncultured Candidatus Saccharibacteria bacterium | reverse complement strand
TCTATTTCTGAAGCTGAAAAAGGAGTTGGTATTTGTTTATAAAGAATTCTCTGTTCTTCTTCGGCTTGAGTAAAAATAAATGCCTTAAGTCCCATATTGAGAAAATTAACACCACCGATAATTAAAAGCACCAGACCAAGTAAAGTAAAAATATAAAGATAAATTGTTCTAACTAAAGATTGTTTTTTCATATTTTATTGTATTAATCCTGTACACCTCCAATTTATAACTCCTTCTCTGTTTGTAATATCAATAACACAAGCTGGATTACATCCTTGTTTTTCAATATTTAAATCTATCCAATATGTTCCTGTATTTTCATTACAAACATAAGTATCCTTTAACCTGTTTCCACATTCACTTTCTATGGCAATCTGCTTGGCATCTGCTAAACTCAATATATTTTGAGTATCTTTATCAACACAATGCTCTTCTGTAAATGCTTGGTCATCATCTGTTTTACATTGAAGCGGATAAGTTTCCAGAATAGGATATCCTGCTTCCGTACATTCTTTAAAACTATTTATATCTTCTTGATTATCTTCAAAAATTCCTTCACATTTATTATCTATACATTTACAAGAATCTGGTGCCGCACAAAAACATTCTCCACCAGTTTCTGTTGGAAGGTTGTCTTTACTATAACAACCACAATTGCAATCTCCTGTCTCTCCAAAAACAACACAAGAATCATCGTCCGTACATTCTTCTGTTATGTCTTGCTCTCCTTCTAACGGCATTCCTTCTTCAGGCGCTGATATTGATTGTTTCATCAAATAATATGATCCTAAAACAACTATTATAATAATTATTGTTGCTATGATTTTATTCATATTTTTATTTTTACTTTAACTATTATAATTTTAACTAATCTAGAGACTTCTGTCAAAGGAATAATTATTATATTTTAATTATCTTTTCCCACGGTAAGTCTGATTTCCCAAAGTGACCATAACTTGCTGTTCTACTATAAATAGGTCTGAGTAAATCTAGCGTTTCAATAATAGCTCTAGGTTTAAAATCAAATTTATCTTTGATAGCACCGCTTAAATCTTCTCCTTTCTCATTGATTATTTCAACCATTAAAGGTTCTACTCTACCTATAGCATATGACACAGATACTAAACATTCTTTAGCTAGGTTGTTAGCCACAATGTTCTTGGCTGCAAAACGAGCCATATAAGCAGCTGATCTATCAACTTTACTGGGATCTTTTCCAGAAAAACATCCTCCTCCATGAGGAATTAATCCTCCATAGGTGTCAACCATTATTTTACGTCCAGTTAAACCAGTATCTGCTGAAAAACCTCCTTTAACAAATTTACCTGTAGGGTTTACTAAGATATCAATATCATTAATATCTCCTACAATAGGTTTTATTAATTTTTCAATAATTGTTTTGCGAATTTCTTCTTGAGAAACATTTTCATCATGTTGACAACTAATTAAAATTGATCTAATTTTCCCATTTTGCATAGTTACCTGAGATTTACCATCCGGTCTAAGCCATAGAATTTCTTTATTCTTTCTTAATATTTCTAACCCTTTGGTTAATTTGTGAACTAGAACAACTCCTTTAGGTAAAAACTCTTTTGTTTCATCAATGGCATAACCATACATTATTCCTTGATCTCCTGCTCCTCCTGTGTCTACTCCCTGAGCAATATCAGGAGATTGGCAACTAATATTTGTTATTATTTTTAAATCATCTTCATAACCAATTTTTCTATAAACATCTTCCGCAATCTTCTTAAAATCAACGTTAGCATTTGTAGTCACTTCTCCTCCAACTAATAATAAGTTATGTCCTCCAAAACTTTCTATTGCTACTCGAGATTTTGGATCTTGAGCTAAACACTCATCCAGAATAGCATCTGAAATCTGATCACAGATTTTATCAGGATGTCCAGATGTTACACTCTCAACAGTATAGATTTTTGCATTATTAAACATAAATACATTTAAGTTAATTAAAATAAAAATTCCTTCTAATTAAGAAGAAAGATTTTCAAAAACTAATTTAATAGTTTTAATCGACCCTTATCTTCCCTCAATGAGGTTGGATTTGGCACCTTCTCTAAGTAGTCAACTTAAAGGGTTACCGGCAGGATCATAAGGCCTTATCCCTCCCCTGCACTCTTGATAAGTTATTTAGTTATTATTTTAATTTTATCATTCTAAATTAAAATGTCAATTCGTCTAATAAAAAACAAGCCCAGAGGGGCTTGTCTTTCATTTAATCTATTTAAAATAGATTGTTATATACGAGCTACGTTTGTTGCGTTTGGTCCTTTTGGAGAATCACTTTTCTCAAAAGATACTTTATCGCCTTCCTTTAGCTCATCATAGCTTACATCTTTGAGTTCATTGCTGTGAAAAAATAAATCTTTTTCTTCACCTTCGATGGCAATAAATCCGAACCCTTTATCTGTAAGTTTTTTAATTGTTCCTTCCATGATTAAAGATAAAATTAATTAATTAATCCAAGGTTTCCCTTGGAACTAGCACCCTAAAAACTCGACTACATTTTTATTAGGTAACTACCTAGTAAACACATTAGCATATAAGTAAAAATTCGTCAATACCTAATATTATTATTCAAACATTTCTTTTTTAGTAAACCGAGAAAGTGCATAAATGATTGTTCCTTCGAGTTCCTTTTGTCTAGGAATTAAATTATTTGTCATAAAACCAACACATCCTTCGTGTTGCTTTGTGTTTTTCATTCCTCTTATTTCATCCATTACATCCCCTAATTCTTTCTTTTCTTCTTTTATTTGTTTAATAATTTTTTCAGGCATAAAAAGTCCTCTTCTTTTAGAATACCCCCAAACTCCTTGTCGATTAATAATTGCTACAAAACCGCTTAAAAAAATCCCTATTTCTTCATGCCCAAACCCTCCTTCTAGCCCCACTCCGTAATCAGCATTTACTTTTTCTATTGCCCTACTAGCTCTGTTTTTAGCACCTTTGAGCATTTCTTTAAAACTCATAGGCATATCCGAAACATCAGAAGGGATAGAAATATCAATAATTTCTATTTCACAATTAAATACTTTTTCAAAGGCTTTTTTTGTTGCTTCAATCTTAACTGGATTTTTAGAACCCACGGCTACTTTTAACATATTGTTTATATATTTTAATTCTATTAAAAACTACCTTTCATAAAAGATAGCCTTTAAAAAATAGAATTTGTTATTTAATTAATTTTAGTTTTCCTGTTAAGCAAACCGATTATAATCATTATTAATCCTCCTCCAACCCAAATAGCTAGTCCAATTTCGAAATAAAGAAATATTCCGATAAATATCCAGATAATTCCAAGAATTATATGAATTTGATAAGGAAATCCTTTTTTCATGTTATTTAATTTCTTGTTTATTTTCAACCTTATTTTCTCCTAAGAATTTCTTTCCAATTCCTTCAACTGCTCTCAAAATCTCTAAAGGAACAGCAAAAACAATTGTATTCGATTGATCAGAGCTTATATCGTTGATGGATTGAAGAGTCCTTAAATGAAGTGCCCCTTCATGCTCGGATAAAATCTTAGCAGCCTTGGACATATTTTCAGCAGCTAGTGCTTCTCCTTCGGCCTTAATAATTATTGCTCTCTTTTCTCTTTCGGCTTCGGCTTGTTTGCCAATAACTCTCTTCATTTCTTCTGGCAAGGTTATGTCCTTTAGTTCTACATTGTCAACTCTAATCCCCCAAGGGTCAGAAGCTTTGTCAATAACACTTCTTATATTCTCAGAAACTTTATCTCTTTGGGAAAGAAGTTGATCTAATTCCACTTGTCCTACCGCATTTCTCATTGTTGTTTGGGCTAATTGAGAAATAGCATAAAAAAAGTTTTCTACTTCTAAAATTGCCTTGCTTGCATCTTGAACCTTATAATAAATAACTGCATTAACACTAACTGAAATATTGTCTCTAGTAATTGCTTCCTGGTTTGGTACATCTACTGCTTTTACCCTTAAGTCCACTTTTTTATAGAAAAAGAAGATTGGCCAAATCAATCTCCATCCCGGTTTCATTAACCCATCATATTTCCCTAATTTAAATCTAACTCCATTTTCATATTGATTAACTTGCCTAATGGAAATTAAAATTATAAAAACAATTGCTACTAAAATTGTGTAAATTGTGTCTGCCATATTTTTTATTAATTATTAATATTTTAAACCTTTGCCTTATTTTAACAAAAAACCTTTTTTATTAAAAGACAACTGTCCTATACTTTCCCCAGCAATATATCCTGTAGTCCAACAAACTTGTAGATTATACCCGCCTGTTGGGCCATCAAGATCAAGTATCTCCCCGGCAAAATATAAATTATCAATTAATTTTGACTTCATTGTTTTATGATCAATCTCACTTAATTTAATACCACCTGTTGTAATAATTGCTCTTTTAAAATCTTGCAATCCTTTTATTTCTAAACTAAATTCTTTTAAAAGATGAACTAATCTTTTTCTTTCTTCTTTGTTTACAGAGTTAACTTTTTTATTAAGATTAATTTCAGATAATTTTACAATTACTGGAATAAGTTTTTTAGGCAATAAATCATCAAAGCCATTTCTAAATAATTTATTAGGATTTTTTTGAAAATCTCTTTGAATTCTTTTATCAAGTTTTACAAAATCCAATGCTGGTTTAAAATCAATTTGCATTTTAATTTTATTATGCAATTCTTTCCCAATCTCTTTGCTCATATCAAGAATTATTGGTCCGCTCATCCCATCTGCTGTAAATATTGCCTCGCCAAATCTGGAAATAATCTTTTTACCATTTTTATATATACTAATCTCAACATTTTTAAGGCTTAGCCCTTCAAGTCTTTTAACATATCTTTCTTTAACAATGATCGGCACAAGTGATGGTAAAAGTCTATTGACTGTATGGCCAACCTTCTCAGCCCATCTGTATCCATCACCAGTAGAACCAGTTCTTGGATGAGATTTTCCTCCTGTACAAATTATGAAATTGTCAGCAATAATCTCTTCTCCACTTGTCAACAAAATCTTTTCTATTTTATTATTTTTTTTTATAATTTTTCTTACTTCTGAATTCGTTTTTATATCAACATGAGACTTTCTTAAATATCTAGTAAGAGTATTAATCACATCTTGTGATTTATCGCTCATAGGAAATACTCTATTTCCCCTTTCAACTTTTGTTTTCAAGCCATTTTCTTCAAAAAAGTTTATTGTTTCATCTACTCCAAATTTAGAAAGAGCTGAAAAGAGAAACTTACCATTTCTCCCAAATTTATCTATTATCTTTTTAAAATCACTTATTTTATTTGTAAGATTACATCTTCCTTTGCCAGTCACTAAAAGCTTAGATCCTAGCGCTTTATTTTTCTCAATTAAAACAACATGAGAGCCAAGCTCTCCTGCTCTTCCTGCGGCAATTATTCCAGCAGGGCCTCCTCCAATTACAGCTACATTATATTTCATATATATTGATTATATTAAAAAAATAGTCTTTTGAAAAGGTTATTTTATTATTTTACTTATAAATTAAATTTAAATATTGACTTTTTATAAAAAGTACATTATAAATAAACATATAGGCTAACCTAATGTAAAGTTATTCCACCGCTTTAGGAAAGGCGGTTTTAATTTTTATGGAGATAAGAAACATTGCCATTATTGCTCATGTTGATCATGGTAAAACAACTCTCACTGAAGCTTTAATGCGACAAACAGGAATATTAAAACCTGGAGAGACCATGGACAGCGATACTCTTGAGCAAGAAAGAGGCATAACAATTTATTCAAAAAATACTTCTATCTACTATAAGAATACAAAAATAAACATAGTAGATACACCCGGACATACCGACTTTGGTTCAGAAGTTGAGCGTGTTTTGCGTTCTATAGATTCTGTGCTTTTAGTAGTTGATGCCCAAGAAGGTCCAATGCCCCAAACAAAGTTTGTTCTGAAAAAATCACTTTCTTTAGGATTGAAACCAATTGTAGTATTGAATAAAATAGATAAGCCCGCTGCCAGACCTGATATTGTACAAGAAATGGTTTATGAACTTTTTCTTAATTTAGGAGCAAGCGACGAACAACTTGATTTTACTACAGTTTATACAATCGCTCGAGATGGCATAGCCAAAATAAACATAGACGATGATTCTAAAAATTTAACTCCCCTCTTAGATATAATTTTAAAACAAGTGCCAGTTTCTTCAACTGAAGAAGCAAATAATAAACCTTTGCGTCTACAACCTTTTAATCTTGCTTATGATGATTTTCTAGGCCGACTTGCTATTGGAAGAATCTATGAAGGAGAAATAAAAAATAATTCTAAAGTAATTATTAAAGACATTGAAGGTAAAATCCGAGAAGGTAAAATTACTAAATTATTCACTTTTGAAGGACTAGAAAGAAAAGAAATAGAAAAAGCTAATGCTGGAGACATTGTAATGACTGCTGGCATGCCTAATATATTTATCGGAGAAACCATTTGTTTAAATGAAGAACAAGAAGCTTTGCCAGCTATTAATATTGACGAACCAACGATTTCATTAAACTTATTGGCTAATAACTCTCCGTTTTCAGGGAGAGATGGAAAAGACGTTACAAATAGACAACTTAAGGAAAGATTAAAAAAAGAACTTGAAGTTAATGTTGGTTTAAAAGTTGATTTTTCTGCTGTTGACCATTATAAAATATATGGCCGAGGCGAAATGCATATTGCAATCTTGCTTGAAAACATGCGTCGGGAAGGATCTGAAATGCAAATATCACAACCAAATGTAATTATTAAAGAAAAAGATGGCATAAAACTTGAACCGTTTGAAGAGGTCACTATTAATGTGCCAGAAGAAATGTCTGGAATTGTTATTAAAAAACTTTCTCGTAGAAGTGGGAATATGATTGAAATGACCCCAGATCATAATAATGTAAAAATTATCTTTGAAATTCCAAGTAGAGGTTTACTTGGATATCGGAATGAATTCATAGTTGATACCAGCGACGAAGGGATCATTTACTCTCGAGTAATTGGATTTAAGCCTTATGTCGGAGATATTAAAAAAAATGAAGTAGGATCAATGGTCTCCATGGCCACAGGAAAAGCTCTTGGCTTCTCACTTTTTAATCTTCAAAACAGAGGGACTTTATATATTAAAGCTGGAACACAAGTATATGAAGGGATGGTCATTGGAAATACAGCAAAAGGACATGATTTAAATGTAAACCCAACAAAAGGAAAACAATTATCAAATATGAGGGCCTCAGGGTCTGATGAAGCAATTACCTTAACTCCCCCTACAAAACTAACACTTGAAGGAGGCATGGGGATTATGAGAGAAGATGAATATTTAGAAATTACTCCAAATAATATTCGTTTAAGAAAACAATTTTTAACTAAGAATGAAAGAGTCAAAGCGAAAAGGAGTAAATAAAAAAATTTAAGTCAAACAAAAAAAACACTTCAAACCTTTGAAGTGCTTTTTTATTAAAATTATTCTATTTTTCTTTTATTATTCTAACTAACCAATATATTGTAGTCACAACAAAAAATATCCACCAAAGCCATAATAAAGTAATAAGAAAATCATAAAAATAGATAGTTAAAATAATACCGAGGGAAAGTAAGCATAATTTAATTAAGCCTATTTCCCACCAACGAAATGTCCATGTTTTAAAAATTTTCATAAAATTATTTATTTTAAATTTTTATAGACTTTTATTTATTTTTTCTTTTATTTGCCTTGGCCTCAAGCATAAGCCTTTTTATTTCCAATCGTTTTTTAGTTTTGCGGGAATGTGTTCTTTTATGTTTATCTAATCCCGTACTTCTTTTTGCCATATATATATTTTATTAATTAACCAATTATTTTCTAACTATAACACAAAATACTGTCAAACGAAAATTAATCAATATCCTTAATTTTAGGTTTTTTCTTCCAATTTTTAATAAACTTTCCGAATTGACGATCTTTTTCTTTTTTTTCAAGTTCGGTCATTTTGTAATGTTTCGTCTCCTTTTTCAAATTAATATAATTTAAGTATTTATTTTTATCTAACTTACCAGATTTTAATGCAGATAGAACTTCGCAACCGGGTTCGTGTGTATGTGTACAATTAACATATTTACATTTTTCTTCCAGTGTGATTATCTCATCAAATAAATTGTCTATGCCAACATGCATATCCGTCATTCCCACTTCTCTTATCCCTGGATTGTCTATTACAATACCTCCATTTTTTAAAAAATACATTTCTCTTTTTGTTGTAACGTGCTTTCCCTTGCCAGTATAAAAATTTATACTCTCTGTTTTTATAATATTCTCTCCAATTAATTTATTAATTAAAGAAGATTTGCCAACACCAGACGAACCAAGAAAGCAATATGTTTTTCCTTTTACTATACTTTTTTTTAGTTTATTTAATCCTTTGTTAGTTATTGTGCTGGTTAAAAAAACATCAATATTTTTGAATCTGTTTTTTATTTGAGCTAACTTTGAATCTAATTCTTCTTTGGAAATAAGATCTATTTTATTTAATATAATTTTTGATTTTATCCCCCCGTCGTTAATTATAGAAAAATACCTTTCAAAACGATTCAGATTATAGTCTTTATAAGCCGATTCAATAATAAAAGCTACATCAATATTTGTTGCTATAATTTGGGTTTTATTTTTGCCACTGTGTTTCCTTTTTATAATTGTCTTTCTTGGCAATACCCTATGAATTATTGCTTGTCCTTCATCTTCTTTGCTAATGGCAACCCAGTCACCTACGGCAGGATAATCTTCTCTGGATAAAGCATTAAACATCTGTTTTCCTGTTATCTTCGCTAAGTATTCGCCGCTAACATTTTTAACTTTATAAGCCCCTTTATATTCAATCATAACTCTTGCAATTGAAAAACCATCTAATTTTAATTTTTTACGATTAGACTCAAAAAATGCGTTATAACCAAAATCTTCAATTCTTGTTCTTGAATTTTTAGGAGTTATTTTATCCATAATTTTATTCTAACAAAAAACCGTCTAAATAAATAGACGGAAATCGGCTTCCCAGATGGGACAATTTTCGAACTTTTGAATGGATGGAAAATTGTAATTTTGAGGATGTTTTAGAAAATATTGAGAAAATAAGTTAGCTCCGGAAGATGGACTTTGTTAAAACCTGTTTAGCAGTCTTTTAGGGAATCTAAAAGCAATCTGATTGCTTTGTATTTTTTCTCCACCGTTTTTTTTGCTTCAGGTAATGTAATTTTTTTATTCCAATCTTTTTCAATTTTAGTATCAACCCACTTTATAATTTCTTCAAAGTCCTCGCCACGACTACCTCTCCAGTAAAAGAATATTGGCAAGACATCAAAGTGAGCCATTGCGTCAGCGTTGGCAATGATTTCAGCAATCATAGTTCTTGGCTTAGGGCCTTTGCTAATTCTATGAGATTCAACACAATGCAAAACTTGTTTAATAATATCTTCTGAATAGTTATGTTCTCTTAATATCTTTTCTGCTCTTGGAATACCTATGATGTGGTGTTCTTTGTCATCTTTTATCTCAATTCTGCCAATATCATGCAACAAAGCAGCTAATTCAACTATTTCTTCATCAACCTTATATATCTTTGCTAATTTTTTAGCATATTTAACGACTGAAAGTATATGATACTTCCAATCATCCTTATCAAACTTTTCTTCAACTAACTTCTTGATTTTTGTGATTTTACTATTCATTTTTTAATTTTAACATAAAACCGCCCTCTTGGCGATAAAAAATCCTAGCCATCCTACTTAGGATTTTAAATTTGAGTTCAAATTTAGCTGCTCCCCAGATGGGACGATTTTCGAACTTTTGGATGGGTGGAAAGTTATAATTTCAAAGATATTTTAGAAAAAATTAAAAAATAAGGTATTTCTAGTGAACAAAATATCAAAAAAACCACTCAAATAAATATTAGAAATTGAAATATATAATATTATTCTTCTCCCTTTTCAGCAATTTTAGTTATCCAAATTGTTACAACCACTGCCGCTATAGTAACAACAATTGCATAAACTAACATTGGCCCTACTCCTTCCGCTGTCCCAAATACTTCTTTGAATATTGCCTGGATAGCACCGTTCCAAGCAAGAGCGGCAACAAGTCCGAAAGCAGCTATTAATAAAGAAGATATTTTTTCTATTATTTCCTTTTTCATATTTTTTGTTAAATATTATTTTGACCTTTTATTATTTTTATTCTACTAAAAACCGTCTGAATAGATAGACGGAAATCGGAGCTCCCCATCGTGGACGACGTTAGAACTAAGATTATGGAAGCTGGAGAGAGTCATATACCTGATTTAACTTATGTTGGACAATGTTAGAACCTGTTTGGAGATTTTATAAACTCATTTGCCTTCAATAATTTGTATTGCTTTTTTACAATCTTTTTCTAAAACATATAAATCGGCACCGTAACTATCTCCTAAAGCGCCTCTAAATTCTATCCCCCCTTCAATCTTAATGGTACTTAAAATACCACAACTTTTCAATAAGTTTTGGGCGGTTTCGGCTGATATATTTGAATTAAATTTTTTCAATAAAATTTCTTTTTCCATTAATTTATTTTACCAAAAAACCGCCCTTTTAAAAAGACGGCTCTATTGTTTCATTCCAAGAAATAGAAAACATTTAAACTTATTTTAAAGATTTTTACAATACTGATTCTAATTAAACCTGCTTAAAAAAATCTTAGGCCTCCGCTCCCGTGGCGCCTTTAGAAGCGGAGCGCCTTAAAGTTCCTCTTATTAATCTATTTATTGACCAAAATGTCCGAGACCCTTGCTAAATCCTTTACCAGGTCTACCACCAAGTCCTCCCAAGATATTTAAATCAATCCCGTTTTCTTCTGCCCAATCTTTCATTTCTTCTTTGTGCTCTTGCATCTTAGCCCGTCTCTCTTCCTGAGGAAGATCTTTTAATAATAAGCACTCCTCCCTCAATTCTCCTTTCTCGGCCCGTAGGGCTTCTATTTGTTCTTGAGTAACTCCAGCTTCTGTTAATCTGTTCAGCATCCTTTCTCCGCGATTCTGATCAAAAAATCCTTTTACTTCATCAATATTAAGATTAAATCGCTCGGCAAGATTCTGGACAATAGGTGGATAATTCCCATCAATCTCTTCAGCCTGGATACTAATGGTAGCTATGCCACAGAGACCGAGGACAGCAACTGCCATTACTGTATAAGTTAAAACTTTATTCATAATTTTGTTATTTCTTCTCTTATTTGTATTAATATCCGACCTTTCTGTCTATTACTACAACTGGATTTATTTTTTCTTTCATTTTATTCCACAAGAAGTTTGTGGTCACGCATTCGTTGTGGCCGAAAAAGATTAGAATCTTTCTTAACTTTATGTATATCAAGAGCTTGTATTATACCATTGTTTCGTTCTCCTAAAACTACTATGGCATCACCTTCTTTGATGTCTGTTTCTAATATAGGTCGAGTCTTGGAGCTAACAACTATGGTCAGTACTTCTCCCCGGGGAGTTTCTATTTTAAAGCCATTTCCAACCACTTCCGAAATCACCCCGTGATATACATCGCCAGTCCGTAAAACTCCAAAATCACGATAAACCGTTTTCATAATAGGTAAGTGTCCTTCTTGAGCTTTCCAAAATAAACTTGAATGGAACGGTGTTTTCTCTACCAAAAGACTTCCTGTAACTACAATCATTATAATTACCAACAAAGAATAAAGAATTGGTCGGCGGTAAACAAAGGTAAATTTTTTGGCAAATATTTCTAATAATATAATCAAAATTGCAGATATAAAAATTAAAAGCCAGGGTAGAGAATTAAGAAAAATTTTTATACCTGGAAAACCAAATTTCGGTAAAAATAATACCCCGCTTACCCGCAAGGAAAAGATAATGAAGCTAACAAAATAGATAACAAAGAAGATTAAAACTAATGTGCTTAATATTAGTAAAACCATCCTCAGAATAAAATATGTCTTGGATTTCATTTTGACTTCCCCGCTTTTTATTTTATTAAGCACCTTATCGGTAATAGAATTTTTTTCTGGTTCATTATTCATAAATTATATTCTAATTTTTTAAAAATAGATTTCATTATTTTTTTTGCTCTTTTAATTCTTATCCCCACAGTTGAAATCGGAACTCGCATTATCTCGGCAATTTCCTTATAAGATAAATTCTCTAAATAATAAAGAATAATAGGCTCGCGATATTTTAGCTCTAATCGGTCAAGACATTTATTAATCATCTCCTGTGTGTCTCGACGATCTAGATTCTGTCTAAGAGAATCATCTCTAAGACTATGAGGAAGAAAAGTATCTAACTCAAACAATGGCAAGGTGTTTTTCTTTCTCTTTTTAAGTGCATTAACCAGCTCATTATGAGCAATTCTGTAAAGCCAGGAAGAGAACTTTCTTTTTGTATCAAAACTTTGAATATTTGCATAAACTTTTATAAAAATTTCCTGAATAATATCATTTATATCTTCACCGTCAGAAAGAAATTTCCTGGCATAACGCATCATTTTTTCTTTATAACGACAAATTAAAACTTCAAAAAAATCAATATCGCCAGCCTGGATTAAGGCAGCAATTTCTTCGTCTGATTGTTCATGGGTTTTTTGCTCCATTTTATTACTACAACGAAAGTGTACTTTTTATTTCATCAATTGTGTATTTCATTTTATCAAAAAACCGCCTAAAAGGCGACTTTAGATGCTCCCCGGATGGGATGATTTTCGAACTTTTGGTTGGGTGGAAAATTATAATTTTGAGGATATTTTAGAAAAAATTGAGAGAATAGAAGGTTAACCCCTGACTTATAGAGCAAACTTATATTTTTTCCGTTTTGTTCCCATCTTTTTTTCTTTTTTTCCAAATTATTGAAAATATAGTCAACATTATAAAAATCAATGCGGTGCCAATATAGGCAAGAAAGTTTGTTTCTGGCTCTGGGAAAAAAAACAAAACTACAATCCCAATGAGGATAATCAAGGGGGTTAAATACTTAAATTTCATAATATAATATAATAAGATTTATATTAAGTATAACAAAAAATCTCTTAGAAAGCGACTT
>CAYUWK010000007.1:9739-13243 GCA_964448435.1 uncultured Candidatus Saccharibacteria bacterium | reverse complement strand
AAAAAGTCAAGAGTTGAAATAAAATGAAAAGAGATTAAACTTAACTAATGGAAAAAGAAATAAAAATCATAAATTTAGAGGATAGAAATTATCCTCTTTTATTAAAGAATATAATTAACCCTCCAAAGACTCTCTATGTAAAAGGAGAGATATTGAGAAATGAAAAATGTTTTGCTATTGTTGGAACACGTAGATGTTCCGAATATGGAAAAAGTATCGCTTTTTCAATCGCTCGAGATTTATCAAAAGCTGGATTCACAATTGTAAGTGGAATGGCTATAGGAGTTGATACTGCTGCCCATAAAGGCAGTCTTGAGATTAATAAGAGAACAATAGCTGTTTTAGGCACAGGAATTGATGAACAAAGTATTTACCCCCAAGAGAATTTAGAACTATCTGATGAAATTTTGAAAAATAATGGTTGTTTAATCTCTGAGTACCCTGCTGAAAACAGGGGAAGTAAATTTACCTTTCCAGAAAGAAACAGAATAATATCTGGATTAAGCTTAGGAGTATTAGTTGTTGAGGCTAATTTTGGCTCTGGAGCATTAATCACTGCAAGACATGCCCAAGAACAAAAGAGAAAGATTTTTGCCATTCCTGGCTCAATCAACTCTATAAATTCTCGTGGTTGTCATGATTTAATTAAAAAAGGTGCTAAACTAGTAGAAAATGCCTATGACATTTTAAAAGAATTAAGTTTATCTAATAAAATATATTAAAAACTATGAATTTAGTTATTGTAGAAAGCCCTACAAAATGTAAAACAATTAGTAAGTTTTTGGGACCAAAATACAAGGTTCTGTCTTCTTATGGACACATACGTGATTTGCCAAAAAGTAAATTAGGAATAGACATAGAAAATAACTTTGAACCTCAATATGTAATCCCAACTAAAGCTAGGAAGCGAGTCAAAGAATTAAAAGATTCTCTAGTAAAAGTAGAAAATGTAATACTAGCTACTGATGAAGATAGAGAAGGCGAAGCAATTGCTTGGCATCTTGTTTCGGCTTTAAAATTAGAAGGGAAAAAAGATTATAAAAGAATTGTTTTCCATGAAATCACAAAACCAGCAATAGAAAAAGCATTAAAAAATCCACGAGAGATTGATATAAACCTAGTTAATGCTCAACAAGCAAGAAGAATACTAGATAGATTAGTTGGATATAAATTATCCCCTCTTCTCTGGAAAAAAATAATGAGAGGGCTATCAGCAGGAAGAGTACAATCAGTAGTTTTAAAACTTATTGTAGAAAGAGAAAAAGAAATTAAAGATTTTATTCCTCAAGAGTATTGGACAGTTATTGTTAGTCTTGAAAAAATAGAAAAAAATACCTTACCATTTGAAGCGAATTTAATGAAAAAAGATAATAAGGTTATTGCTAAGTTAGACATAAAAAACAAGAAAGAAGCCGAGGAAATCATTAAAAATCTTGAAAATGCTGAATATAAAATAACAGACATTATAAAAAAAGAAGTTAAAAAAAATCCTTTGCCTCCTTTTAAAACTAGTACATTACAACAACAATCTTGGAGTAAATTCCATTTTTCAGCCAAAAAGACAATGTTCCTAGCCCAAGGTCTTTATGAAAAAGGATGTATTTCTTATCACCGAACAGATTCTTTAAACCTTTCAGAAGAATCTTTGAATAAAGCTCAAGATTTTATTATTAAAAATTACGGGAAAAATTATTGGGCAGGCTCTTTTAAAAGATTTAAAACAAAATCAAAAACAGCTCAGGAAGCACACGAAGCAATAAGACCAACAAACCCAGAAGAAACTTTAGATAAATTAAAATTAAAATTAGAAAAACAACAATATCAATTATATAATTTAATTTGGCAAAGATTTATTGCTTCTCAGATGCAACCAGCTCTTTTTGACTCTACTCAAGTTGATGTCTCTGCTAAAAATTACATTTTTAGAAGTAATGGTCAAACATTAAAATTTGATGGATTTCTTAAAGTATACCAAATGAAAACAGAGGAGAATGAATTACCTTTACTCATAAAGAATGAGATTTTAAAACTTAAAAAACTTATTCCTACACAACATTTTACTCAACCACCATCAAGATATAATGAAGCTGGTCTAATTAAGGTTTTAGAAAAAGAAGGCATTGGTAGACCTTCAACTTATGCTCCAACTTTAGACGTTGTTCAAAAAAGAAATTATGTGAACAAAGACGAAAAAAGAAGATTCCAACCAACAGAAATTGGAATTTTAGTAAATAATCTTTTGGTTGAACACTTTCCTAAAATAGTTGATATAAAGTTTACATCCCAAATGGAGGAAAATTTAGATAAAGTCGCTAAAGGAGAAAAAGAATGGACAGAGGTTTTAAATAATTTTTATAAACCGTTTGAAAAAAACCTAAAAGAAAAAGAAACTATAATCGTTAAGAAAGACACTACCCAAGAAACAGATGAAAAATGTCCCGAATGCGGAAGTCCTCTCCTAATAAGATGGAGTAGATATGGAAAATTTTATGGTTGCAGTAATTTCCCAAAATGTAAATATAAAAAATCTCTTACTCGACCAAGCCTAGGAGTTAAATGTCCAAAATGTGAAAAAGGAGATATTGTGGAAAAGAGAACTAAAAGAGGAAAAACATTTTATGCCTGTAATCAATGGCCAAAATGTGATTTTGCCTTATGGGATAAACCAAATGGAGAAATATGCCCAAAATGTGGTTCTCTTATGGTTGTTGACAAAAAAGAACAAACAAAATGTTCAAATAAAGAATGTAAATAACAAAATATGCCTCTTGTTGAAAAAATCAAACAAGGATTAGAGAATACGGAAAAAATTGATAAAGCTATAGAAATTCTTAAAGAAAATTTTAAAGAAGAAGATTTTGCTTTTCAACATGGTCTAAGAATTGGTTTAATGCTAAAAAAGATGGGAGGTAAAGAAACAATAATAATTTCTGGAATTTTACACGAAATTAGTGAAGAAAGCAGGAAAAAAATTAAAAAAGAATTCAAAAAAGATATCCCCTTTTTGATTAAAAAAATAAAACAATTAGATGCTCTTCGTTATCGATCAAACAAAATTAAAATTATTCCTATTCAGAAAAGACAAAAACAAAAAATACTTTTGAACTCTAAGTCTGAAAACTTAAGAAAAATGTTTTTTGTGATTACTAAAGATATCCGAGCTATTTTTATAAAATTAGCTGATAGGCTTGATATCATGAGAAATCTAAAACAATTTTCTGAAGAACATCAAAAAAGGATGGCCTTAGAAAGCATTGAAATATTCGCTCCCCTAGCTTATGGGATAGGCATGGGAGAAATGAAAGGAGAACTTGAAGATTTAGCTTTCCCCTATCTTTATCCAAAAGAGTTTAATTGGATAGTAGAAAAAGTTAGAGAAAGATATACAAAAAAAGAAAAATACCTTAAAAGAGTTAAGTCTTATTTAATAAAAATATTGAATAATGAAAATATATCATTTATTGATATTCATAAAAGAGTAAAACATTATTTTAGTTTGTATGA
>CAYUWK010000007.1:1957-9639 GCA_964448435.1 uncultured Candidatus Saccharibacteria bacterium | reverse complement strand
ATTGTTAACTGAAAGAATTAAAAACTCTGAAAATCTTTCAGAATATTTGGATTTTACTCTCTTTAAACACAAAATTTTTGTTTTTACGCCAAAAGGAGAAGTTATTGGTCTTCCTAAGGGATCTTGTGCTATTGATTTCGCTTTTGCTATCCATACCGACATTGGTACTCATTGTAAAGAAGTAAAAATAAATAAAAAGATGAGTAAATTATCTCGTCCTCTTAAAAATGGCGATTTGGTAGAAATTATAACAAACAAAAACGAAACTGTTGCTTCTGACTGGCTTAAGTTTGTTAAAACTAAAGTTGCTCAAGAAAAGATTAAAAAAATAAAAAAGATTTTTTCAGAACCCAGATTTCCTATTAAAAAAAGGTTAGCTATTTTTAAAAAATTAAATCCTTTTAAGAAGAAACTAAAAGTTAATAAAATATATTTAGGTAAAGAAACTGGATTTTCAATAAATTTAGCTAAATGTTGTTCCCCTAAACCAGGAGATGAGATTAAGGGATTTATATCAAAAATAAAAGGAGTTTCTATACATAAAATTGATTGTGAAAATTTTAAAAAACTTCAAAAAAAATGGCCTCAAAAAGTAATTGATGCCAGTTGGAGAGCTCCTAAAGATTGAAACAATATTATTTTAGTGATAAAGTAAAAAACTAAAGCCGGGGTGATGAAATTGGTAAACATGATGGATTCAAAATCCATTGCTCGCAAGGGCTTGAGGGTTCGAGTCCCTCCTCCGGCACAAATTAATCTTTAGAAAAGAATTTTCCAAAGATTTTTTTAATGACTAAGGCAGATAAAATACCAACTAAGGCCCCTGCTAAAATATCAGCAGGCCAATGAATCCCGCAGAAAACTCGACTGATAGAAATAAGAAAACTGGCAATTAGAAATAATATGCCTATTTTTTTATTATGAAGATAAATTAAAGTTGATATAGCAAAAAAGAATGTGGCATGGCCAGAAGGGAAAGATGAGGAAGGAGAATGATTTATTAAAAGATTTACAGAATTTGTAATAAAAGGTCTTGGCCTATCCCAAATAAAACGAATAATTTCTACAATTATAAATCTAGCAAAAATACCCGAGATAAGTGCTTGAGCTACTATTTTATAATATTCTTTAAAATTTTTGATTAAAAGAATAAATAAAATTCCTATTAAAATATAGGGAAGAAAACTTGCCAAGAAAATAGCTATTTCATCTACATAAAGATTCTTTAATGCTAAATTATTTATTTGTTGAAAAATTAGGTAATCCATTTTTTAAAAATTTAGAAACTTTCATAATATCTCCAGGATTTCCAAAATCAAACCAATAATCCTGAATCCTTTTAATTTTCACTTTCTTTTCTTTAGCCAAAAGAGTAATTGCATCTGTTAGCTCATATTCTCCACGAGAAGATTTGCAAATTTGAGATATTTTATCAAATATTTCTGGAGTAAATTTATAAAGCCCCGTGTTAATTAAATCACCAACATACTTTTTCGGCTTTTCTATAATTTCTTTTAGAAAGCCATTATCTGAAACAAAAACCCCGTATTTCTCGGGGTGCTTATGAATAAATCCAGCTACATAGTTATATTTATCATCAATATTAAATGATTTAAGATCTTCTACTGAATAAAGGTTATCTCCATAAACCATTAAAAAGTTTTCTTTAATTATATCTTTTACGCATTTCAGTGGGCATAGTGTCCCATATTCTTCTTTTTTTAAAATATCAAACTGATTAATAACTCTTATTTTATGATCATTATAATTATATTCTTTCAAAAAATCTTTGATTTTTTGTCCTTTATACCCAACTATCAAAATTATCTCCTTATATCCTGCTTTTAAAAGATTATCTAAAAGATAAGATAAAAAAGGTTTTTTCTGAACATTTATAAGGTGTTTTGACTTATTTTTGGTTAAATGAAGCATACGAGTACCCTTACCCGCAGCTGCTATTACTACTTTTTTAATCATAATTCGCTAAATCAAATGCTTTTTTGTTTAGTAAAAAATATTTTTTAGGAACTGTTTTTTTGATAGATTCTAAAATAAATTTAGTTTTCAAAGGAAATAATTTTTTAGAAGCGGCATATCCTAAAATATAAACTCCAGATAACACTTCTTTCCCTAATTTTTCTTTGGTAATTTTAGAAGCTGGAATAGATATAGACTTTTTTGAAAACCTTTTAATCTCTTCTAAAATATCTTTTGTTTGGGGTATTATTTTGGAACCTAAAATTGGTTTAATAAAATCATTGATTAAAAATATTGTCCCTGATTTTTTAGAACCATAAATATAAGACTTTAAAGACTCTTGAGCTTCAATACAAATTATTAAATCTGCCTTGCCCTTTTCTATCAATGGAGAATGAATTTGTTTTGCACCCGTCAATACTCCAAATCTAACATGAGTCTCTACCGAACCTCCTTTTTGAGACAATCCATGAAGTTCAGAAGTTTTAACATCATATCCATTAAAAATAGCTGCTTTGGCCAAAATTCTGGTCAATGTTATTACTCCTTGCCCTCCAACTCCAGATATAATTATATTAAATTCTTTCATATATATATGCATGGTCTTCTGGCAATAATTACCGAGACCTCATTATTTTTATTATTTAAAGAATCTTTTACAGCTTTTGCAAACTCTTTTTGTTTTATAGGGTCAATAATTTTTAAATCTTTAACTCCACAAGCTTTAATAACATTTTCTATTTTTGCTCCTTCTACTTTATCTCCCATAGAAGTTTTATCTGTTCCCGGATTAGGTTGATGACCTGTCATTGCTGTAGTCTGATTATCCATAACAATAATCAAAGGATTTGATTTATTATGGACAGCATTTAAGAGCGCTGGTATGCCACTGTGAAAAAACGAAGAATCACCAATAAAACTAATTAACTTTTGTTTATTAGATGCTTTCTTAATCCCATGAGCAACTCCGACAGAGGAACCCATACAAAATAAATAATCTTGAAAATGAAAAGGTGGATAAAATGCCAACATATAACAACCAATTTCTCCTCCAAAAATTACTTTTTTAGGATCAACTGCTTTTTTTATAGCATTGAATACTAACCAATATGGACAACCAGGACAAAACTGTGGGGCTCTTTTAGGAATTTTTAGTTTAGGATTTTTAATTTTTAGTAAAGTTTCTGTTTTAAATTTTTTGCTAGCAAGTTTTGCCACTGCCTTAGTCACCTCTTCTGGACGAAGCTCACCAGTTTCTGATAGTAAATCTTTTCCAAAAATTTGAAGCTTAGGATTAACATCTTTGGCAATTATGGTGACTTCTTTTTCTAAATATGGTTCTAATTCTTCTACAGCTAAAATCTTTTTCAATGGTTTAATAAACTTTTTAATTTTTTGTTCGGGTAAAGGGTTAAAAAATCCAAGTTTTAAAACTGGAATATTTAAATTAAGTTCTTTTAATGCCTCCATTACATACAAATAAGAAACACTAGAAGTAATAATTCCGAGTTTTGACTTATTAGAAATTTGATTATTATAAACTTTATTAATTAAAGATTTTTCTGAAACTTGGTTTTTTATTTTTTCTATCTTCTCTAGAAGTTCTTTTTTCATTTCTAAAACTCTGGGGGGCATTGTTGAAAATTGATGAGGATCTTTTACAAACTTTCCTTTTCTTTTCCCTTTAACTATTTTTCCTAATTTAACAATCCCTCCCTGTAATGCTACTCTTGTAGTTTCCCTAATCATTATTGGTATTTGAAACTTTTCAGATAAATCAAAGGCTAGTTTTGTAAAATCTTTACATTCCTGAGGAGTAGAAGGTTCTAATATCGGTATATGAGCTAAAGAAGCAAATGCTCTTGTGTTTTCTTCGGATTGAGCCGAACTCCAGCAACTTGGGTCATCAGCTATTAATATAACCATGCCTCCTTTAATGCCTGAATAAACCAAAGGCATAAAAAAATCAGAAGCAACATTCAAACCAAAATGTTTCATTGATACTAATGTCCTTAACCCAGAAAATGCAGCACCAGCCCCTGCTTCTAGGGCAACTTTTTCGTTTGTGGAAAATTCAAAATAAACTCCTACCTTTTTAGCAATCCTCCAAAAAGTATTCCCTACTTCTGAAGAAGGAGTTCCTGGGTAAGCGGTAACAAACTGAACACCAGACTCTAGTGCTCCTCTTGCTATTCCTTCATTTCCTAAAAGGATTATTTTTTGCCCAACTTTATTTGAAATAATTTCTTCTATCATAATTAAATTATATCACAAAATTAATTAATTTTCCCTTAACAAAAATTACTTTTTTGATTTTCTTTTGGAAAAGCCATCTTTTAATATTTAAATGATCTAGAGCTATTTTTTTTGCTTGCTCTACAGAAAGCGTAGTTTCAATATTTATTTTACCTCTAACCTTCCCATTAACCTGAACAATTAAGGTAGATATATCTTCTTTTATAAATTTAGGATTATATTTAGGCCACTTTTTTAGAAAAATACTTTTTTTATGTCCTAATTTATTCCAAATCTCTTCACCAATATGAGGGGCAAAAGAGCTTAAGAGAATTAAAAATGTTGAATAATATTTTAAAGATATTTTTTCCTCTTTTTCCATTTTATTAACAAACATCATTAAACAAGAAATAGCTGTATTTAATTTAAGTTTATTAATGTCTTGGCTAACTTTTTTAATTGTTTTGTGCAAAGATTCTTTGATTTCTGTATTTTGTTTGCTTGCCCCAATTTTATATTGAAGATTCCAAACTTTATCTAAAAATCTCCTAGCCCCCTTGACTCCCTTACTGTCCCAAGCAATTGCTTCTTCAAAAGGGCCCATAAACATTTCATAAATTCTTAAAGTATCTGCGCCATATTCATTTACTACGTCATTTGGATTAATAACATTACCTTTAGATTTCGACATCTTAATTCCACCTTCTCCAAGAATCATGCCATGAGATGTTCTTTTTTTATAAGGCTCAGAGCCTAATGACTTAGGTACTGCTCCAATATCCCATAAAAATTTATAAACAAAACGAGAATAAAGTAAATGTAATGTGGTGTGCTCCATCCCGCCATTATACCAATCTACTGTCATCCATTTTTTAAGTAGTTTTGAACTAGCTAATTTTTTATCATTTTTAGGATCACAATATCTTAAATAATACCAATTTGAACCAGCCCAATTAGGCATAGTATCTGTTTCTCTTTTGGCCGGGCCACCACATATAGGACACTTAGTATTGACCCAGCTTTTAATATCTGACAAAGGAGACTCTCCTGTTTTAGTTGGCTTATATTTTTTTACTTTAGGTAATTTTAATGGTAAGTCTTTTTCTGAAACAGTAGTCCACCCAGGATTTAATAGTTCTCCTTTATTAAGTTTCCTCTTGTTCTTTTTAATATTATCGGCACAGTTTTCACAAAAAATAAGAGGCATAGGCTCTCCCCAATAATGCTGTCTTGAAAAAATCCAATCCCTTAATTTATAGTGAACTTTTTTACTAGCTAATTTATCTTTTTTTAAAAGAATAAAAAGTTTCTCCTTGGCCCTTTTTGATTCCATCCCCGTAAACCGTCCTGAATTAATTAATGTTCCTTCTCCCTCATAATATTTTTCAAAACTTTTATTAGAAACAACTAATGGTACTCGCTTAACAATCTTCGTTTTTTGAGAATAGGGCTTAATTACTTCAATAATTGGTAAACTATATTTTTTAGCAAAATCAAAATCTCTTTCATCATGCGCTGGAACGGCCATAATAGTCCCTGTGCCATAATTCATTAAAACATAATCGGCAATAAATACTGGAATTTCTTGTTTTGTTATGGGATTAATTGCTTTAATCCCTTTTAACTTTATTCCCGTTTTTTCTTTAGATTCCGATATTCTTTCCCTTTCAAGTTTCATTTTTGTTCTTTCAATATATCTTTCAACTGACTTAAAGTTTGAAATTTCTGATTCAAACTTTTCGATTGCTGGGTGCTCCGGAGATAAAACTAAATATGTAGCTCCAAAAATAGTGTCTAATCTTGTAGTAAATACTTTAATAGGCTCTTCTTGGTTTTTTATTTTAAAGCTTACTTCATACCCCTCACTTTTTCCTATCCAATCTTTTTCTAATGTTTTTACCCTCTCTGGAAAATCAACTTTATCTAAATCTTTAATCAATCTTTCAGCATATTTTGTAATTTTTAATATCCATTGTTCTTTTTCTTTTCTTATAACCTTGGCCCCACAACGCTCACAACGCCCGTTGATAACTTCTTCATTAGCTAACCCTGTCCTACATGAAGGACACCAATTAATAGGTATTTTCTTTTTATAGGCAAGTCCTTTTTTAAAAAATTGTAGAAATATCCATTGAGTCCATTTATAGTAATTTGGATCCGTAGTATTAATCTCCCGAGTCCAATCAAAAGAAAGACCCAAGCTTTTTTGTTGCTTTTTAAAAATATTTGTATTTTTCTTAGTGGCAATAATTGGATGAACTCCAGTTTTAATAGCGTAGTTTTCAGTTGGCAGACCAAAAGCATCCCACCCCATTGGGAATAATACATTAAAATTTTGCATCCTCTTTTTACGAGCAACTATATCTAACGCGATATAGGGCCTACAATGGCCCACATGAAGTCCTTTGCCAGATGGGTAAGGGAATTCAAGCAAAATATATTGTTTTTTCTTTTTAGAATAATCTTCTGCTTTATATATCTCTTCTTTATCCCAATGTCTCTGCCATTTTTTCTCTATTTTTTGAGGATTATACATAACACTATTTTAACATCCATGCTGATGGATTAAAAGATTAAGTTAGATATTAAATAATTTTTTAGCATTTTTAGTTGTTTGTTCTACTACTTGTTCAAAACTTATATTTTTAAGTTCAGCTATCTTCTTTGCCATATATTTCACAAACAATGGTTCGTTCCTTTTAACATCTGCTAAGGGAGATAAAAAAGGACAGTCTGTTTCAATTAACATCCTGTCTGCCGGGACATTTTGAATCACTTTATCCAAGTCTAATTTAAAAATAATTCCTGTAAACCCCAAATAAAATCCCATTTCTAGATATTGCTTCGCATCTTCCCAATCTCCAGTAAAACAATGAATAACTCCTTTTAAATTGGAATTTTCTTTTACATTTAATATTTCCAACAAATCATTATGCGCTTTTCTACAATGAAAAATAATTGGTAATTCTACTTCTTTCGCTAATTTTATTTGTTCTAAAACTAATTGCTTTTGTTTTTCCTTAAATTCAAATTGTTTTTTCTTTGTCTTGGGATGATTCCAATAATCTAATCCTATCTCTCCAACAGCTACAACTTTTTTGCAAACAATTAATTCTTTATATTTTTTATAATCAAAAACCTCCTTTCCTATACTCTCAGGATGCATTCCCACAGAAGCAAAAATACCCTGAGCATATTTCTCAGAGATTTCTATGGCCTTTTTTGAACTTTCATAATCTGTTCCAACATTTATAACCCAAATATTATCAGATAAACATTTATTTATTAGTTCATCCCTGTCTTTATCATAGTTAGGAAAGTTTAAGTGAGCATGACTATCTATTAACATATTTCTTTTCATATCTAGATATTCTAGCAGAATTAGAATAAATTAAAAGGGGCGTTTCTTTTCTAAAACGTCCCTCTTTTTTAATTTCAACTTATTCTACGCCTCTATTAATTTTTAATTT
>CAYUWK010000007.1:0-1857 GCA_964448435.1 uncultured Candidatus Saccharibacteria bacterium | reverse complement strand
AACGTCCCTCTTTTTTAATTTCAACTTATTCTACGCCTCTATTAATTTTTAATTTAAAAAAATAATACCAAGTAAATAAACTTTTGTCAAATTTCTCTGGGTTAGACTCTGCTCTGAAGTACAACATCTAAAGAATAGAAAAACTAATCTTTTTTAGTTAGGATTCTTCTACCTTAAAATTAATTTTATGAATATTCTCCAAAAGCTTTAATGTGGCCTGAACTGAAAGATTACTAGTGTTTTTCAATATTAAATGTTTGCCAAATTTATCAAGCAAAGAACTTAAAAATTCATCGCCCCAAGAAGGAGTAAAAGTTACAACTCCTTCAAAATCAACTACAACTTCTTCATTATCTTTCACTTTTTTCAAAGACGGTTTAAAAGCAGCAAAAGACTCTCTGCCGAATTGCCTACCAGTTAAGGTTGTTCCAAATTTTTTTAGAAAAATAATCATAAGTTTAAAATTAAAATTTAATTAATGTTAAGCAACCACGAAAATTAGTAATTGTTTTTTTAACCTTTATATCTGTGTCATCCTTCTGAATTTTAATCCTGGCATTGCCTGTTTGAAAAAATAGATTTATTTTATTATGAATTACAACGTCCTTTACAAATTTCAATCCATTCCCTCTATATTCTGGAGCACGACCTGAAATAATCTCAGTAAAAGCAGTATATAAAGCATCTTGATGATTTTTTAATTCTGGTTTAACCTTTCTTAAGGTTGTTAAAACTCCTTGTCCCCTATCAGCTAAAATAATTTTACCTTTTTTAATATTGTATGAAAAAAATATGCCTGGAATATCTGGCCAATTTCCTAAATTATGATCAAAGGAGTTATTGCCAATTTCACCAACAATAGCTGAGATTAAAGGAAATGTTTCACCTAATTTCTTTGATTTACTTAATTCATTTTCTAATTTTATTAATCGTGCCCGAAATACAGAAGAATCTTGACAATAGAAATCTGAATGCGGTTCTAATCCTATATTATTAAAAACCCAATTTTTTGCTAACTTAAACTGGTCTTTTAAATTATTTTTTATATAATTTTCAATATCGTCTTTTTTATAGTATCTATGCCCTGCTACTTTTTTGCGGACCGAAGATAATTTGCCAGAATTATCCCAACGACGTAAAGTTTGGATAGAAACTCCAATCATTTTAGAAGATTGGCTGATTGTTAATAATTTTAAACTCATAAACCTATACAAATTTATCTTAAACCTATACATTTTGTATTATATAGCAGATATAATGCCTTGTCAATAGAGTACAAAATACTAAAGAAAAAGGGCGATTCATTGGTTGAATCGCCCTATATAACTTATGAAACTTTTATCTCTCTTTGAAGCATTTTGCTCAGTTCGGGAATTTCTTTTTTTAAATAAACAAGACGTTTTTCAATATTTGTTCTCTTTTTTTTATGTATTTTGGTATTTTTTAGTTCTTTCTCAATATTTGCTTTTTCTTCACAATATCTTGAAAATCTCTGAAAATCATCGTTCTCCTTTAAAATACTTCTCATTTTTATCACCTCACTTTCTTTTTTTAGTTTTTAATGTTCTATAAACAAAAAATCTTCCTTTTTTGGGAAGATCCTTAGTAGTTTTAATTTTTGTTGTTTTTTATCTACTAAAGTCTCCCAAACGATTAAAGGGAATAATATAAAGAATCCCTCCTAAAATTTTAGTTGAGAAATTTAGTAAATTAATTTTTTTTGTTTTTAGCAACATATAAATATACTTTATATTATTAATCTAAATCTGTCAAGAAATTAAACGAGGAAAAAGTGATTTTCCTTTCTTAATTTTAAAATGCCATTCTTTATCAGAAATTTTTATTCCTAATTGTTTA
>CAYUWK010000006.1:11452-13277 GCA_964448435.1 uncultured Candidatus Saccharibacteria bacterium | reverse complement strand
TCTGGCATTACTGAAACCCAAATTTTTGCGTCTCTTAATCCATGGGAACATTCTACTTTAGTTAAGGTTAATAATAAATCTTTTGGATAATCAATTTGTTTTAATATTATCGCCCCTAACTCCCTTTTTATAAGCTCGTTTATTTTTTTTATCCTTTGAGAATCAGTCATTGTCTATAAATTAATTAAAGTTCTCCTTTCTTCTTTTCCTCTTCATACATTTGCAAAAAATCTCCTTCTTCAATTTTAGTCTCACTTTCAAATAACATACCAACTTCATTCCCTCGTTTAACTTTATCAGCATCCTTCCTATTTTGTTGAAGATTAATAATCTTTCCTTTTCCAATAACTTCTTGATCTCTCAAAATTTCACAAACTTTTCCCTTTTCAACAAATCCCGTTATTATTTTGCCCCCAATTGTTTGACGATTTTTCCTTTTACTAAAAGTTGCTAATATTTCAATTTCTCCTAAAATTTTCTTAATAATCTCAATATCTAATATTCTTTCCATCGTTTCTCTAACGTCCTGGGCTAATTCATAAATAATTTCAAAAGTTCTAACTCTAACTTTTTTTTGACGCAAAAGATTTAAAGCCGTGCTATCTAATTTTACCCTAAATCCAAAGATTTGAGACTTTGATGATTCTGCTAGTTTAATATCTGCTTCTTGGATATTACCAACTTCTTTTTTTAATATTCTTAAAATAACTTTTTCTTGAGGAATATTCTTAAGAACTCCCTCAGTTGCTTCCAAGGAGCCTAAAACATCTGCTTTCAAAATTATGTTTAAAACTTTTTTGCCCTCTTCTACAAACAAAACTGAAGCATCTCTTTCTCCTTTGTCTTTTTTAGCCCTCTCAATTGCTTGACTAATATTCTCATAAGCTTCAAATTCTTCTCCAACCTTAGGATTTTTTTCAAACCCCAAAATAGTTACTGGTTGAGAAGGATAAGCATTTTTGATTGAAGTATCTTTAAAGTCTTTTAAATCTTTTATCCTACCAAAGCTTGAATCTGTTCCAATAATTTGCCCTTTTTCCAATATGCCTTGTTCTAAAATTAAAGTAGCTATTGGACCCTTTTTTTCATCAAGATAAGTTTCAACTATTGTACCTTTAGCTGGTTCAGAAATATCTGTTTTTAAATCTTCTATCTCAGAAACTAATAATATTAAATCTAAAAGAGGTTCTATGCCTTTCCCAGTCTTTGCCGAAAGCTCAACTGATGGTACTTTACCCCCAAATGATTCAACTAAAATATCATTTTCTGATAATTGTCGTTTAATTTTTTCTGGGTTAGATAAGGAATCATCCATTTTATTTAAAGCAACAATCATAGGAATACCTGATTTCTTAATAATATTAATTGCTTCTTTTGTCTGCGCTTTTACTCCATCATTAGCAGCCACCACTAAAATAATAATATCCGCTATTTTGGCTCCCCTAGCTCTCATAGCTGAAAAAGCTTCATGCCCTGGAGTATCAATAAAAGTAATTTTTTTATCACCTTTTTCTATTTCATAAGCACCTATATGTTGAGTGATCCCTCCGCTCTCTTTTTCTGTAATCTTTAAATCTTTAATCGCCTCCAAAATTGAAGACTTTCCATGATCAACATGTCCTAAAACAACAACAACTGGCGGACGGTTTATTAAATTTTTATTCTTTTTTACCATATAAAGTATAATAACCCAATTAAACTCTTATTTCAAGCAAAAACCGCTTTATAGCGGTATTTATTGCGGTGGGTGCAAGATTCGAACTTGCGAGGCTTTCGCCCACTGCTTTTCGAAAGCAGCACCTTAAACCACTCAGACAACCCACCT
>CAYUWK010000006.1:8594-11352 GCA_964448435.1 uncultured Candidatus Saccharibacteria bacterium | reverse complement strand
GGGCTAAAATGGGTGGCTAGTCGGATTTGAACCGGCGATGACTCCTCCACAGGGAGTAGTGTTACCGCTACACCATAGCCACCATAATAATTTATGACTTGAGTCATAAATTCAGTGCCCTCGGCAGGAATCGGACCTGCATTTTAGGTTTAGAAAACCCATGTTCTATCCGTTGAACTACGAGGGCAAGATATAAGTTATATTAACCTAAAAACGAAATAAATCAAGATATTGATTAAAATCTACTAATTGAAAAAGATTTTCTCTTTCTGTCCATTTTTCTAAAACCTTATTAAGAATTTCTTGATTTAACCCTATTGAATAATTTTGTAAAAATATATCTTTTTCTTGAATAGAATATTTGAAAAATAAATACCCTATTAAAATTGAATCCACAAGCAACAATAAAAGAAATATCAAAAAAAGATTTTTGGCAAAAATATTAATAATCTTTGAAGAAAATTTTATGTCTTTTTTATTTTTATTATTTTTGTAATTCATTTATATAAACCTTAAGATTAATTGAAAAGAAAACATCTCCTTCAAAAAAGTTTTCAAACTTGTGAATAGTAATATCTTTTTCAGAAATTCTATTTATCTCTATTTTCTCAACGTCAGATAGCCATCTACTTAATTGAATTTTTTCTAAAAACGCAAAACATCTTGGGAAAGAACCTGTGAGTTCAACTCTAAATCCTAAATTTCCCCATAAATCATTTTCTTTGGGAATAATTGTAATAGGATATATTTTTATTAATATATCTAATTTTTGGCTTTCTTCTTCTAAAAATTGAATAAAATCTATGGGAGTCTCTTTATTAATAAACAATTTTTCTATCTGATCTAAATTTGAAGCATAAAAACTATTATCATTTTTAAAAGATTCAAATTCTTGAATTTCTTTTTGAAAAAGATGTAATTCTTGTTTTTGAACAATAATCTTTTTATAGTCTTTTTCAATGTCTTTTATCAGAGAAATATTTAAAAAGGCCGTAAAACTAAGAATTACTAATATAAATATAATTAAAATATAAAAATTTATTTTTTCTGAAATAATCATTTTGTTTTAATGTCTATATAAAAAATAACATCTTTCGGTTTGAGCCAACTCTGCAAAGACACGTCAACTTCTGTAAAATATCCACCTTCTTTAAGTGCTTTTTGAAATAAAAATAAATCTTCTCTACTTTTGGCATACCCTTGAATAGATAATTTTGTTATATAATCTGGGTCTTTTTCAGAAGAATCAGGCCAACTTGTGGAGAGTTTAGTAAAATAAATTGAAGACGAAACAAACTCAGAGACGTTTTTTAAAATAGGTGCAATTAAGATTTGTTGTTCATAAAAAATTTTAATGTTTCTTAATTTATTGTTTGTTTCTTGAATCGCTTTTTTAAAGTCTTGAAATTGAGATGATAAATTTATTTCTTCTTGTTTGTTAAAAATAATTTTTTCCTGAGCTTTAACTTGAGAAGAAAAATAAATCTTGAATGAAAATAAAAGAAGAAATAAAAAAACAAGAGAAATAAAACAGATAGTTAATAATATTAAAATCACCTTTCTATTCTTCTCAAATATTATTTCTTTTTTACCTTTTTCTGATAATAAATTAATCATAATACTCTTTTAACGCTAACCCTAGTGCCGTTGTATATCCTAAAGATTTTTTGAATGGTAAACTTGGAACCTCTTTAACTTTATCTTCTAAAATATTGATCCAGGGATTGCCAACTTCTACTTCAATTTTTAGATTAGACGATAAAAAGCTTACCAGGCCTTTAAGTTTTGCCCCTGACCCACAAATTAAAATCTTTTCTAATCTCTTAGATTTCTTTAACTCTTTCAACTCTACATTATGAGATTTATAATACATTAAATGATCTTTTATTTGTTCAGTTAGATCAGTTAAACAAGGAATCATTGCATCAAAAATCTTTCTTTTACCTATAAGCCCTTCTTTTGATTTTAAAAGTTCTGCTTTTTTTATAGTAACTTCTAAATTTTTAGAAATGGCTGTAGTTAGTGTCTGAGAAGAAATTGGGATTGTAGAAGTAAATCTTATACTTCCTCTAGAAAAGATAATAAAGCTTGTTTTTTCTTCTCCAAGATCAATTATTAATAATGGATCAATTTTAGCGTTTTTTTTAATTAAAGATCTAACTGTAGATAAACATTCTACTTCAAGAGCTAAAGGTTTTAATTTAGCTTGATTTAAGGATTCTAAATAAGGACCAACTATTTTTTTAGGCACAGCAGCAATTAAAATTTCTTGATATTTTTTTTGATCCTTTTCTGGTTTAACCTTTTGAAAATCAAAATAAACTTCTTCTATCTCTAGGGGAATATAGTTTTCTATTTCAAATTTTATAGTTTCTTCAGTTTCTTTTTCTTCTAGAATAGGAATTTTTAAAACATCTAAAAAAGATTTTTCTTCTGGAAGTGATAAAGTTACATATCTTGTTTTTATTTTCTCGCCCTTAATTTCTTTAAGCGCTTGCTTTATAATAATCGCTAATTTTTCGGGATTTTTTACTTCTCCTTTTTCTATAATTCCTGCTGGTACTTTTGTTTTTCCAAAAGATTTCAATATTAAATTATCTCCTTTCTTCCCAAGTTTTATTATTCTTAAAAATTTATCAGAGATATCAAGACCAAAAGATTGTGGATTTATTTTAAACATTGAATAATTATTAATATTCTTCTTCCCAATGATTTATGCTTATAAGAGATGAATATTCTGAAGCACCAAACGTATCAA
>CAYUWK010000006.1:7353-8494 GCA_964448435.1 uncultured Candidatus Saccharibacteria bacterium | reverse complement strand
TAATTGTCCCAAAGCATTTTTTCAAATTTTTCGGAAGAACTAAAATAACAATTTGTTTCCCCGTCTGTTCTAACTAAACTACAATCATTGTTTTTAGACGCTTGTAAATATAAATCAAAATCTAAACTTGGCATTGAAATTTGAGCAGGCGGACACCCTTCTGTGCAATCACCTTCACATATATTGCTCGCACAAATGGAAGAACTGTTTAAGTAAGAAGTAAATGGCCAAGAAGAAATATCAATTTTGTTATGTGCTAAGGCTTTTTTATCTACATTGACCTCGCTCCAAAACTGGAGTTTTATTTTATTATTAGAAAAAATACTACCACTATGAATATTGAAAGGATTAACAGAACTTATCGTAATATTTTCACTCATACCACCTGTAAAAATACCAAACTCTGAAATATTATTTTCTGCACTTATTGATTTAAAAACTTCTGTTTTGATTATTCTTTGAGCAACTTTTTTTCCACCAATAGTTATCTTTGAAATTGAGGTAATTTTTGCTCTAGCACAACCTAAATTTTCAACAATAATATTATATGATCCTTGGTCAAACAAAGCAGGATTTTTCTCATAATCCGGTATTGACCAGGATGAACAAATTGGATCTTCTGTCGTTGGTTGAGTCTCAAAAGCATTTTTCCAAGAAGCATCATTTTTCAATTTAAAGATAGCTTCTTCAATGCCTGCCTCCGCTAAATAATAAGCTTTTGTAGCATTAGCCTGGCTTAACGATATTTTAGAACCTGTTAAGCTGAAAGAAATAAAATAACTACTTGTAAAAAGAATTATAGATAATATTAAAAGAGCAAAGATTAAAATTACTCCTCGCTTTTTATCATTTATTCTATTTATCTTAAATAATTTTAACATAGTTAAAAATTTCTTCCAAAAATTTTTGTATGAAAATTTAGTTCTTGTTTTTTATTTTGTAAAGATAATGAAACATTGACTAGGCCACTTCCCCAAAAATTAAGGTCTTCAATATATTCACCAATTATTTTTTCTTCTAAAATACAAGTATGCGTAGGTATTATATCTGTTCCTTCAATTTTTGTATCATCCCATCGAAAATAACTGCTACAACTTTCACAAGGGTCAAAACAATATACTTTATATTGACGATAAAGTTC
>CAYUWK010000006.1:0-7253 GCA_964448435.1 uncultured Candidatus Saccharibacteria bacterium | reverse complement strand
AATATATTAAAAATACCTATAGATACCAGAAGGAAAATGGTTATAAAAACTAAAATCTCGACTAATGTAAATCCTTTTTTATTCATAATTTATCTTTCCGCTACTAAATTAATAATAGACATATTGCCTTGTTTTAAAGCAAAAACAGAATTCCATCTCACAATAACTTCTATTTTTTTTAATCCTGAATCTGGGCCTGCTTCTTCTAAGGTTATATTTGTTTCTCGAACAAATCTTTCATAAGGAGAATAAACTGGATCTTCAATTATTGTTCCAATTTGAATATTTTCATATGTTTTAAAAATCTCTTGTTCTATTTTTTCTTGAGCTAAAAAAATTGCTTGGTTTTCCATCTCATTAGATTTCTGGATATTTGAACACAATGGAAAAACTTGTAAAACAGCTGTGATTCCAATTGTTAAAACTAAAATCGCTACCATGGTTTCTAAGATTGTAAATCCTTTATTCATAAATAAAATTATTCTTCTATTTTAATAAAACCTGAAGGTCTAATATTAATTATTTTTATTTCTTCTTTAGTGTTAATTAACGAAACACTCCCAGCTTCTTTAACAGAACCATATGGGTTAAAAACAACAATATTATCTGTAAAGTCTTGAATCGCTTGAAAACCAATACCTTGAGCTAAAGATTTTGTTGAAATTTCTTGAGTTGTTGTAGAGGTTATATATTTTAATATTTGATATTCATTTGTCTCTATAAAAAAAGAAATTCCATAGTTAAACTGCTCTGAAACTGCTTGCTGCTGGATATAATGAAGATCTGTTGTTAAATCACTCACAGTCGCACTTAAGCGCATTGAGGGCTGTAATCTCCTAAGACCACCAAAAGACATTCCTATAACTATAGAAATTATAAATATAACAACAAAAATTTCAATTAGAGTAAAACCATTATGATATTTTAAAAATTTGATCATAATCCTTTACTAATATTAAATATTGGTTGGAGCATTGAAATAGCAAAAAACCCTACTATCGCTCCAATACCTAGAATAAGGATAGGTTCTATGGTCGAGGACAATTTATCAAGAGAATTTGTAACTTCTTCTTCGTAAAAATCAGCAAGACCTTTTAAAATTTCTGATGTTTCACCTGTTTCTTCACCAATCTCCATCATTTCTAAAACCATAGGAGAATAAAGATTTTTATATGGCTTAAGAGATTCTGAAATCTTTCCACCTCTTTCTACAACCTTAGAAGCATCAATTAATGATTCTTTAAAATAAAAATTAGATAACGCTCCAGATGTTATCTCTAAACTACGAACAACTGGCACTCCTGCTTTTAAAAGAGAACTTAAAATCATAAGAGCTAAACTAGAATTAGTTTCTTTTGTTATCTTAGAAACTACGGGAATTTTTAATAGTAAATTTGATTTTGTTTTTTGACCTTTTCTTGTTCTGAAATAGGACGTTAAAGCTAAAATCAATATAAATATAAGAAAACCAAATCCTATCCAGTTTTTCATCAAAAAGTCAGCTGACGAAAGAAACATTTTTGTAGTTAAAGGCAATTGGACATTTAATTCTTCGAAAGCAATCTTTAAATTTGGAACTGCAAATATCATCATAAATACTCCTATCAAAAGGGTCATAATTAAAACTATCATTGGATAGGCCATTGCTGTTTTAACTTTTGACTTTAAATCATGTTCTCTTTGCATCTGGCTGTCTAAAATTTTTAAAGATTCTTCTAAACTGCCTGTCTCCTCTCCTACTTTTAAAGTTTCTTTATATAGGTCAGAAAAAATTGCTGGAAAAAATCCTAAAGATTCAGATAAAGATTTTCCTTTTGATATTTTTTCAGAGATTGTTTTTAATGCTTGTTTAAATTTACTATTTTTAGCTTGCCTTGATAAAATTTTAAAAGCCCTGGGCAAAGAAACCCCTGTTTTTATCATTACTCTCAAATTTTTAGTAAAAAAAAGTTTCTCTGTTAGAGGAACATTAAAAAATCTATCAAAGAAATCTAAATTAAAAGAAAGAATTCCTTTTTTTTCTTCTTTCTCTTCTTTTACATAGGTTAAAAAATATTTTTTTTTACGCAAAATCTTGGCTAATTCAGAGGGATTTTTGGCATTTAATATTCCTGCTTCCTCTTCTGCTTCAAGATTCTTTGCTTTGTAAAAGTAAATTGGCATTTTAAATTAATTTATTCCATAATAACCCTCAATACTTCTTCAACAGATGTTACCCCTTGAGAAGCCTTGATAAACCCATCTTCAATCATAGATCTCATCCCTTCTTTTCTAGCTCTTGATTCTATTTCTTGACTTGTCCCTCCTTTATTTATTAGCGCTTTAATAGACTCAGAAACCATTAAAGATTCATAAATCCCAATTCTGCCTTTATATCCGCTTATAGATACTTTTGAAGGCACTGGATGATAAAAATCAATGTTTTTGATAGTATTTTTCTTTTTCAAAATTTTCTCTCTAGTTAATATTCCTTCTATTTTTTTTATATCACAATACTTTTCTAAATTTCTTAATTCTTCTCCTTTAAGTTTATATTCCTCCTTTTTATCACATAATTTCCTAACTAATCTTTGAGCTAAAATCAAATTTAAAGTTGAAGAAAGTAAAAAAGGTTCCACCCCCATATCTATTAATCTAGGGATAGCTCCAGAAGCTGAATTAGTATGTAGTGTTGAAAGAACTAAATGTCCTGTAAGAGCAGCGTTGATAGCCAAAGAGGCCGTCTCTTTGTCTCTAATCTCACCAACCATAATAATATCTGGATCTTGTCTTAATAAAGATCTTAATCCTGAAGCAAAAGTTAATCCTATTTTTGAATTAACCTGTGTTTGGTTGATTCTAGGCATTCTATATTCAATTGGGTCTTCTACCGTAGAAATATTTACCCCTGGAGTATTTAAAATTTCCATTATTGAATATAATGTAGTTGTTTTACCAGACCCAGTAGGACCAGTAACTAAAATCATTCCTACTGGTTTTTTTATTGCAGTTTCAACTCTTTCTAATGTTTCATCTCTCAGCCCCAATGCTTCTAAAGTATATCCTTCAGATTGTTCTGATAAAAGACGCATAACTACTTTTTCTCCATTAAAAACTGGTAAAATTGAAACCCTGATAGAATATTTAAATTCTTCTAATTTTATTTTGAAACGACCATCTTGGGGTAGTCGATGTTCATCTAATTTCAATTTGCTCAAAACCTTTACCCTGGCTACAATTCCTGATTTAGTCGCTAAGGGTAATATCATTGCATCTCTTAAAATCCCATCTATCCTATATCTAACTAAAACTTCTTTTTCCATCGGCTCAATATGAACATCAGAGGCTCTTTGTAAAATCGCATGCTTTAATAATGTGTCCACAATTTTTATTATAGGCAATTCTTTAGCTTGTTTCTCTAGTTCTTCTTTCTCTTCTACCTTTTCGCTTAAAAGTTCTTTTATTTTTCCTTTTTTTAAAATTGATTTCTGGCTAATATCTTTGGCATTACGAGATATAATTTCTCCAAATTCTACCTGTAAACTTTCTTGATATTGTTTAAGAACATTTTTGATACTTTCTGGGGTAGTTAATCTCGGTAAGATTTTTAAATTCGCTTTTTTCTTAATAAATTCTATCGTTTTTAAATCTTCTGGATCAAGCATTGCTACTTCTAAAGATTTGCCTTTTTTTCTAAAGGCAATAATATTATGAGAACGAGCGATTGGCTCTGGAATAATTCTTAAAATTTCATTCGGGATTTTTTCCTTTTCCAGATTGACAAATGGTACTCCTAAAATATATGCTTCTAGCCTTAATATTTCCTTTTCTGAAATTAACCCCTCGGAACTTAAAATATCCTCAATTCTTGTGTGAGTTTTTTTTGCTTTCTGACTAGCTTTACTAAATTGATCTTCACTAATTAATCCAGCATCTAATAGAAAAGCTTTTAATTGTTGAGGTTCTACTCTCATTTATTAATTATGCTAATATCTTTTCTATTTTTTTTGATATCTCAGATAATGTATAATTAGCTTTGGTTAGATAAGTCATTGCTCCTAATTCTAGCGCTCTTTGAACATCCCCTGTATTTTCAAGGTTAGTTAAGATAATAACTGGAATCTCTTTTGTTTCTTCATTTTCTTTCAACCCCTTTAAAACGCCAAATCCGTCCATCTTGGGCAAAATGAGATCAAGCAATATCAAATCTGGGTGTTTCTCTTTAGCCAATTCTAAACCTGTTTTCCCATCCATTGCCTTTATCATCTCATACCCCTCTTTTGTTAACATGTTGCCGAATGTCATCTGCAAGGCAGATTCATCTTCGATAAACAAAATTTTCTTCTTCTTAGAAATTTGCATATTTTTTATTATATTATTTTATTGGTAATTTAAACCAAAATGTTGAACCTTTATTTTCTTCAGAGGAAAAATTTATCTTTCCCTCTAATTTTTCAATGACCCCTTTAACTATAAAAAGCCCTAAGCCCGTGCCGCTTGTTTGACTCTTAAGTACATTTTTAGCTCTAAAAAACTTTTGGAAAATATATTTTTGATCTGCTTTAGGGATCCCAACTCCTGAATCTTTTACCTCTAGATAAATATTTTGACCACGTTTTTCAAGTAAAATATCAATGATACCTTTCCCTTTTTGATAACGAATTGCATTATCTACTAAATTTCTGAATGCCTGTTCCACCCAAAAAGAGTCTGAAATAATATTTGGTATGTTTTTTCCTTTTCTAAAGTTTATTGTTATATTTGATGCCAATGATAACGGTTTAACTTCTACAATGGTTTTTTCTACTAACTCAACTATTGAAAAACTTGCTTTTTTAAGACTTAAAACGCCTGTTTGTATCCTAGAAACAACTAATATATCGTCAATAAGCTCCTGTATCCTGTCTACATTTTGTTTCAAAACAGTTAAATAGTCTAATTGTTTCTTCTGAGTTTCTCCCAGTTCTCCTGACATTAATGGTTCTAAGGCATATTTAAGATTTGTAACTGGAGATCTTAATTGATGAGAAACTATACCTATAAATTCCATTTTCATTCTTGTTGATTCTGCTAATCTTTCAAAACTATGGACAATAATATAATCAATAATTACTAAAATTAATGTTGAAACAATTATCATTAAAATTACTATTTGAGGATCCTCTATTCTTTGAATGGCCATAAGATAGGAAACAACGATTATAACCATAATAATGATTCCCATTACCAAAAATAAGAACTGGGGACATTGCCATAAGGTAAGTCCATACTTTTGACATTGTTTTTTAATATTCAATTGTTCGCAAATCTTTTTAGAATCCATATTTTTTAAAATAAAATTATAATTATATTATTATATCATAATTGACTGAAACAAAAAACTATAATATACTTTTTACATCGGGGTGTAGTGCAATTGGTAGCACGAGTCCTTTGGGAGGATTTAGTCTGGGTTCGAGTCCCAGCACCCCGACTTTAATACATGCGGGTGTAGTTTAATGGTAAAATTCCAGTTTTCCAAACTGATGACGAGGGTTCGATTCCCTTCACCCGCTCCAAAACAAAACCCGCCAAAATTGGCGGGCTTTATTTTTTATTTCTGATTTCCTTATTTGACTGCGTCTTTTAACCCTTTTCCTGCTTTAAATTTAGGAACTTTTTTAGCTGCAATTTTTAAAGCAGCACCTGTCTGAGGATTTCTTCCCATTCTGGCTTTTCGGTGAGAGACAGAAAAGGTTCCAAAACCGGTTAATACAACATCTTTACCACTTGCTAAATTCTTTTTAATATCTTCTATAAGAGCATTTAAAAAATCTGAAGCTTCTTTCTTTGAAGAACAAACTTTAGCTAAAGATTCAATTAAGTCTTCTTTTGTTACTTTTGCCATTTTTTTATTTAAAATTATTTAAATTAAAGTTAGTATCGACCTTTTTGTTTAATATATCACTATATATTATAGCATATAAGATAGTCAAGCACTATCTAGCATATTCTATCACTCTGGTCTCCCGAATAACATTAACTTTTATTTCTCCCGGATAATTGAGTTCTTCTTGAATTCTGGATGCAATATCTTTGGCTAATTTATATGCTTCTAAATCATTAATTTCTTTTGGCTCGGCAAACACCCTAATTTCTCTACCAGCTTGAATAGCATATGCTTTTTTTGTTCCGGAAAAACTCAAAGCAATATCTTCTAATTCTTTTAATCGTTTTAAGTAATTTTCTAAAGTGTCTTTCCTCGCTCCTGGCCTAGCCCCTGAAATTTGATCAGCTGTCTGCACTAAAATAGCCTCAATGCTTTCTGCTGGGTATTCTTCATGATGAGATTTCATTGCGATTATAATTTCTTCTTTTTCTCCAAATCTTTCTAATATCTTTATCCCAATATCAACGTGAGATCCTTGGATTTGATGATCAACAGCTTTGCCAATATCATGTAAAAGTCCTGCTCTTCTGGCTACATCAGAATCTACCTTTAATTCATCAGCTAATGCTCCTGCTAGATAACTTACTTCAATAGAGTGCAGTAATACATTCTGTCCATAGCTCGTTCTAAAATATAGTCTTCCTAAGAGCTGGATAAGCTTAGGGTCTAATCCAATCATGCCTGTCTCATAGACTGCTTTTTCTCCTGCTTTCTTTATTTGTTCAGATATTTGCTCTTTGGCTAAGGCAACCGTCTCTTCAATCCTAGCTGGTTGAATTCTACCATCTTTAATAAGTTTTTCCATAGCCACTTTGGCAATTTCACGTCTTATTGGATTAAATCCAGAAATAATTATCGTTTCTGGAGTATCGTCAACAATAACTTCAACTCCTGTTTCTTTTTCAAAGGCTTTAATGTTTCTACCTTCTTTGCCAATGATTCTCCCTTTAACATCATTAGAGGGGATACTTAAAACACTAGTAGTCATCTCCTGGGACTGAGATAATCCAAACTTCTGAATAGATTGAATCAATATATCCTTAGCCCTTTTCTCCAGTCTTTCTTCTCCTTCATTCACTAATTTTTGCATTCTACCCAATATCTCTCTTTCGCATTCTTTTTCTGTATTCTCTAATAATTCTTTTTTAGCTTGTTCTTTAGAAAACCCAGAAACTTGTTCTAATTTAGATTGAGCCTCATCGTTTAATTCTTCTAATTCTTGTTTAATCTTTTTAAGTTTTTCCACCTTATCGTTAAAGTCTTTTTCTTTTTCTTCATAAACAGATATTTTATTATCTAAAGTATGTTCTCTTTCTAGAAGTATACTTTCTGTTTTTAAAATTTG
>CAYUWK010000005.1:15027-16632 GCA_964448435.1 uncultured Candidatus Saccharibacteria bacterium | reverse complement strand
ATGAAATTAAAAAAGCAGATCTTTTATTTGGTAACTTAGAAGGTCCTATTTCAAATAATGGATTGAAAGTAGGAAGTATTTATTCTTTTCGGTTTAGACCAGAAGCAATAGAAGGATTAGTTTATGCTGGATTTGATATTTTATCTTTGGCTAACAATCATATGCTTGATTATCAAAGAATTGCCCTGGAAGATACGATGAATATATTAAAAGAAAATAATATAGAATATGTCGGAGCGGGCTTTAACAAAAAAGAAGCTTTTTCTTTAAAAGTAAAACAAGTTAAAGATACTAAGATAGGATTTTTAGAATATACAAATTTAGGTTCAGCAAATTGGATAGCCAGAGAAACAAGCCCCGGGTTAGCGTGGATTAATCAAAAAAGCATGGAAGAAATAAAAGAATATATTAAAAAAACCAAAGATGAAGTTGATGTTTTAGTTGTTTCTCTCCACGCTGGCCAAGAATATGCGAAACATCCTACTGATTTTCAGGTTTCTTTCGCTCAAGATTGTATTAATAGCGGAGCGGATCTAATAGTTGGGCATCATCCTCATGTAGTTCAGAGAATTGAACAATATAAAAATGGTTGGATTGCTTATAGTTTAGGCAATTTTATTTTTGACCAACACTTTTCCGAAGAAACAATGGAAAGTATTATTTTAAAAGTTGTAGTTGAGGAGAAAAAAATAAAGAAGGTTTATTCTGAAAACATTAGAATAAATGAATATTTCCAGCCAGAATTGATTCAATAAAAAAAGCATCTTGTTAAGATGTCTTTTTTATTCTTAAGTTTTATTTTTCTTTTGTAGTTTTTTCTGGTTTTGTTTCTTCTAGTATCTTTTCAAAAACTTCTGGTTTTTCTTGGACTAATTGATTTAAAATCTTTCTATCAATTTCAACATTCTTTTCCTTTAATTGGTGAATGAATTTATTATAAGACAACCCAAGTTTGCGACAAGCAGCGCCTATCCTAATTTGCCATAATCTTCGGAAATCTCTCTTTTTGACTCTTCTATCGCGATAGGCATAAGTTTTAGCCTTAATAAATGCTTGTTTAGCTTGTTTATATTTTGACTTTCTGCCCCAGCGATAGCCTTTAGTCTCTTTTAATAATTTTTTTCTGCGTTTATTAGCAGTTGTACCTCTTTTTATTCTAGCCATAAATGATTTAACGAGTTAATGATTTCTTAATTACTTTAGCTAAAGCAGCAGGAACGGTTTTTGTGCCCCTTGTTTTACGAATTCTTTTTCCTGATTTTTTACCACGATAATGATCTTGACCAATAGGTCTTCTGATAACTTTTCCGTTCTTGGTAATTTTAAATCTTTTTTTAATTGATTTTCTTGTTTTCATAATTTAGTTATTATGGTTATCAGCCCTCGGCCTGCTCTCTTTAATTCTTTCTCAACTTTAATTGGGGTTGATTCGTGTAATGTCTTTAAAAATTGGTCTAATTTTTCTTTAGCAAAGTCAGAAAGTCTTTTCTCTCTACCCCTTAAAACCATTTCTATTTTTACTCGATATCCTTTTTTAAGGAATTTTTCGGCTGATTTCATTCTTGTTTCAGTATCATGAGGAGATATATTAAACTTTAATCTTAT
>CAYUWK010000005.1:3983-14927 GCA_964448435.1 uncultured Candidatus Saccharibacteria bacterium | reverse complement strand
CTGATTTCATTCTTGTTTCAGTATCATGAGGAGATATATTAAACTTTAATCTTATACTTTTTAATTCTCCACTTTTATCTTGTTTCTGTTTTTTCTCTTTTTTCTTTTCCTGATAAGAGTATTTTCCATGATCTAGAATTTTACATACAGGTGGATTAACCTTTTCTGTTACTTGAATCAAATCTAATCCAGCTTCTCGAGATTTTCTTAAGGCATCTGTTAAACTAAAAACACCTAATTGTTTTCCAGTTTCGTCAATTAATCGTACTTCTCTTGCTCTTATTCTATTGTTGATAAATATTCTTTTGGACAAGATTTTAGTTTTAATAATTGGTGGAGATGGCGAGATTGAACTCGCGTCCAAAAATTTCCCCGAAATAATTCTACAAGATTAGTTTATTTTATTTTTAAGATAACAAAATATAAAATAAACAAAACTTTTGATATCCGAGTTCCTTAGTTTTAATAATTATTCGGAACAAGATAATTATCTATCTCAATATATAACACCTCTTACTATTTATTGAGAATCAATAGGGAGATGGCTCCAAACTAGAGTAAACTCAGTTCGAGGCAACCATTACGCAAAAGCGTAAGCTGGTTTTGAAAATAAGTTTGCACTTATTAAATTTCTGAAAGTTTAACGAGATTTCAGAGCTCGCCTTGCATATTTCAGATAAGATTTCTGTCAAAACATTCACCCCCTTTTCATTATTCTTTCAATGTCTTTTTTACTTTGTCTCTTTTTAATTTGTTCTCTCTTATCAAATTTTTTCTTTCCTCTTACTATCGCAAACTCTATCTTTATTTTACCCTTGATAGTATACACTTTTATAGGGACCATTGTCAAACCTTTTTCTCGGGATTTGCCTATTAAATGTTTTATTTCTGCTTTTTTTAAGAGAAGCTTACGGCTTCTTTTTGGGTCATAATCGTCAGGTGTATTATTGGGTTGATAAGGAGGAATATTGGCTCCAATTAAAGAAACTTCAGTAGGCGATTGGCTAATAACAACAAAAGAGCCTCGCAAGTTCATTCTTCCGGTTTTTATGGACTTTACTTCTAGCCCTAATAACACTATGCCAGCTTCAAATTTTTCTAATATAGAATAATCAAATAAAGCTTTTTTGTTCTCTAATATAATTCGCATTGTTCTAGTTTAACTTAAAACATATCTAATCTCAATGAGGTTGAAATAAAAAGCATAAAAAGGTAAACTAAAAATATATATTTATATGAAGGAAAAAATATCTGAATTGCTAAAAAAGACAATAGATGTCTTACAAAAAGAGACGAAATTGCCTAGTTTTAAAATATCTAGTGTTTTTGTTGAATATCCTGAAAATTCAGTTTATGGTGATTTTTCAACTAATTTAGCAATGAGGATAGGTAAAACGATAAAGAAAAATCCTTTAGAAATAGCAAAACTAATTAAAGAACGCCTTGAATCTTCAGATAATCAATCTCTTTTTACTAAGATTGAAGTGGTTAAACCAGGATTTATCAACTTTTTTTTATCTAAAGATATTATTCAAAAACAAATTGGAGAAATATTAGAACAAGGCAAAGATTTTGGGAATATAAATATTGGGAAGAATAAGAAAGTTCAGGTTGAATTCATTTCAGCCAATCCTACTGGGCCATTAACAGTAGCTAATGCTAGAGGAGGGCCAATGGGAGATGTAATAGCAAATATATTAAATAAATCAGGGTTCAAAGTTGAGAAAGCATACTATGTTAACAATTATGGAGGGCAAGTAATGGCCTTAGGTCATTCTGTATTACAAGACGATAAAACAGAATATAAAGGAGAATATATTAAAGAATTAGCTAAAAAAATAAAAGAAAAAGATCCATATAAAGCAGGCAAAAAAGCAGTTGAGATTATTGTTAATATGATTAAAAAGACTACTGATAAAATGGGCATTCAATACGATGAATGGATATCTGAGTCGGATTTTCATGAAAAAGGTAAAGTAGATGAATTAATAGATTCTTTAGGAGACTTGATATATAAAAAGGAAGGGGCAGCATGGTTTAAATCAACTAAGTTCGGGGATAGAAGAGACAGAGTATTAATTAAATCAGACAAATGGAAAACATATCTAGCAGGAGATTTAGCTTTGCATGATTATAAACTAAAAAAGTTTGATAGATTAATTAATATATGGGGGGCAGATCATCATGGAGATATTCCGGGCCTTATGGCTGTTATAGAAGCATTAGGGCACAAAGGTAAATTAGAGATAATATTATATCAGTTTGTTACTATATTAGAAGGAGGAGAGAAAAAGAAAATGTCTAAAAGACAAGGAACATTTGTTACGATGGATGAGTTACTTAAAGAAGTGGGGAAAGATGTAGTTAGATTTTTCTTTTTACAGAAATCAGCTAATACTCATTTAAACTTTGATTTATCTTTAGCTAAAGAACAATCAGAAAAAAATCCAGTTTATTATATCCAATATGCTTATGCTAGAATTTGCAGTATTCTCAAAAAATCTAGAATTCAACCTATAGCAAAAGATACAGATTTTCAATTATTAAATGATCCTTTAGAATTAAGATTAATAAAGCAATTGATTAAATTACCAGAAATTATTAAAGACACGGCTAAAGATTATCAGGTTCAAAGATTGCCTAAATATGTTTTTGAAACAGCTTCTTGTTTTCATAAATTCTATAAGAATTGTCATGTTTTAACAGAAAATAAAGAGTTAAGCAATGCCCGATTAGGGTTAATATTGGCAACTAAAATTGTTTTAAAGAATACTTTAGACATAATGGGGATTTCTGCTCCAGAAAAAATGTAATATGAATAATACTTATTTTATTTTAAGGCATGGGGAAACTCCATACCAAATTAAAAAAGAGAAAACAATATATCCATGGCCAGAACCATCTCCTATATTTTTAACTAAAAGAGGAGAAGAACAGATAGAAAAGGCGGCAGAAGAATTAAAGAATAAGGATATAGATTTAATTTTCTCGTCAGATATAACTAGAACCAAGCAAACATCTGAAATTGTTTCTCGTAAAATAAATGTCCAACCTATTTTTGATGTTCGTCTGAGAGAGATTAACTATGGTGATTATAAAGGTAAATTGATTGAAGATTACAGAAAAGAATTTTCTACTTTAAAACAGAAATTTTTTGAAAAACCCAAAAATGGAGAAAAAGGACTAGATGTAAAAAAAAGATTACTTGATTTTTTTAATGAAATTGATAAAAAATATATAAACAAAAATATATTAATAATAAGTCATCAAGGAACATTGCACATTCTAGAAGGATCATTAATGGGGGTGAAAGATGAAAATCTTTTAGATAAAAACAAAGCATCTTTTTTAGATGTTGGAGAGTTTAAAAAATTAAAATATAAACAATAAAAACATTATATGGACGTTAATTTCCCAGAGATAGAAAATAAAATCTTAAAGTTTTGGGAGGAAAAAAAGATTTTTGAGAAGTTAAGAGCAAAAAACAAAGATAAAAAAACTTGGTCGTTTTTAGATGGACCGATAACTGCCAATAATCCAATGGGAGTTCACCATGCCTGGGGAAGAACATATAAAGATTTGTATAGAAGATATAAAGCAATGCAGGGTATAGATGAAAGATATCAGAATGGATTTGATTGCCAGGGTTTATGGGTAGAAGTAGAAGTGGAAAAAGAACTTGGGTTTAAAAATAAAAAAGACATAGAAAAATACGGGGTAGGAAAGTTTGTTGAAAAATGTAAAGAAAGAGTTTTAAAATATTCAAAAATTCAAACAAGACAATCAATTCGTTTAGGCCAATGGATGGATTGGGACAATTCTTATTTTACAATGTCAGATGAAAATAATTATACAATTTGGCATTTTCTTAAAAAGTGTAAAGAAAAAGAACTTTTATATAAAGGAAGAGATGTAGTGCCTTGGTGCCCTCGTTGTGGGACAGCAATTTCTCAACATGAAATATTAACTGAAGAATATAAAGAAATAAGCCATAAGGCAATTTTTATAAAATTTCCTATTAAAGAACAAAAACAAACATTTTTTCTTGCTTGGACTACTACCCCTTGGACATTACCAGCTAATGTTGCTTTAGCAGTTCATCCAGATTTAGAATATGTCAAAGTAAAAGATGAAAAAGGAGATATGTTTATCTTACTCAAGGAAAAATCTGGTCTTGTTGATAATGGTGAAATTATAGAAACATTTAAAGGAAAGAGATTAGAAGGGATAAAATATCAAGGGATGGGTTTTGATAAATTTCCAGAAGCAAAAAAAGCACTTCAAGGGTATGAGCATTCAGTTATATTGTGGGAGGAAGTGAATATCGAAGAAGGAACAGGAGTTGTTCATATTGCTCCCGGATGTGGACAAGAAGATTTTCAATTAAGCAAAGAATTAAAAATACCAGTAATTAATCCTACAAATGACGAAAGTAGATATAGAGAAGGGTTTGATTATTTAACAGGTAAATTAGTATCTGAAGTAAATGATTTAATTTTTGAAGACTTAGAAAAACAAAGTTTTGTTTTTAAAATTGAAAATTACACACATCGTTATCCAACTTGTTGGAGATGTAAAACAGAACTAATTTTTAGATTAGTTGATGAGTGGTATATTTCTATGGACAAAATAAGAGATGATCTTATGGAAAGTGTTAAAAAAATAGAATGGATTCCAAAATTTGGGTTAGACAGAGAACTAGATTGGTTGAAAAATATGCAAGATTGGCTTATTTCTAAAAAGCGCTATTGGGGGTTAGCTCTTCCAATCTATGAATGTCCAAAATGTGGTAATTTTGAAGTGCTTGGGTCTAAACAAGAATTAAAAGAAAGAGCAGTTGAGGGATGGGATGAATTTGAAGGAAATTCTCCTCATAAACCATGGATAGATAAAGTTAAAATTAAGTGTTCAAAATGTGGAGAAATAATCTCTCGTATCCCAGATGTAGGCAACCCTTGGTTAGATGCAGGGATAGTTTCCTTTTCCACGCGTAAATATTCTACAGATAAAGAATTTTGGGGAAAATGGTTTCCTTCTGATTTTATTTCAGAATCTTTCCCAGGACAATTTAAAAATTGGTTTTATTCTCTTATAGTTATGAGTCAGGTTTTAGAAGGAGTTCCGCCAACTAAAACAATTTTTGGATATGCTACAGCGGTTGATGAGAAAGGAGAAGAAATGCATAAATCAAAAGGTAATGCTATCTGGCTTGACGATGCTGTAGAAAAAATAGGAGCAGATGTTATGAGATGGATGTATGCTAAACAAAATCCAGTTTCTAACTTAAGATTTGGTTATAATGTTGCTCAAGAAATAAAAAGAAAACTTTTGGTTTTATGGAATAGTTATGCTTTTTATAACACCTATGCTTCTAAGGAAAAAGTTTCTTCAGAATCTCCAGATTCAAAAAATGTTCTAGATAAATGGATTTTATCTCGTTTGAATAATTTAATAAAAGAAATTACGGAATGTTTAGACAAATATGATGCCTATAAAGCGAGTTTATCTATTGAAGATTTCTTTATAAATGATTTGTCTCTTTGGTATATCAGGCGTTCTCGAAAGAGATTTCATTCGGTAGAAAACTCAAAAGAGGCAATGTCAACTCTTTATTTTGTTCTTTTGAATTTGAGTAAATTAATTGCTCCGATGATGCCATTTTTTGCAGAGCAAGTTTATTTAGATTTAAAGACAGAAGATATGCCAGAATCAATTCATTTATATGATTGGCCAAAATCAGAAAAGCAATTTATAAACTCAGAGTTAGAAAATGATATGAAAAATATAAGAGACATAGTTGCTTTATCCTTATCTGAGAGAGCTAGTCTAGGAATAAAGGTGAGACAACCGCTCTCCTCCTTAAAAATTAATCTTAATGGTCAGGAAGAAAAAATTAAAGAAAATCAAGAATTATTAGACTTGATAAAAGAAGAAGTAAATGTAAAACAAGTAATTTTTGATTCAAAAATACAAAAACAAATAGAGCTAGATCCAATAATTACAAAAGAATTAAAACGAGAAGGGAATATTAGAGAGATTGTTAGACAAATTCAAAATCTCCGTAAAAAATTAAAGTTTACACCCGAAGATAAAATTATAATTTATTACCAAACCCAAGGATTAAAAGGGTTTTTAGAAGACAATGCGAAAAAGATTTTATTAGATACAAAAGCAAAAGAAATTAGAGAGAATATACCAGATGAAATTTCAGAGGATGAAAAAATAATAAAAATTGAAGAAGAAGAAATTCGTTTAGCGATTGAAAAGGTCATCTAAAATAACCATAACATTAAGATTATGGAAACTCCAAAACAAGATTTTTTTGGGAAAAAGGGCTATGTTTCTCGAATTGAATTAAAACAAAAATTAAGGGATGCTCCTTCAAAATTTTCTGGCTCAGGGAGAAGATATACCAGACAAGAAAGAGTTAAAGTAGAGAAAGAAATGTTTGGAAACAAATATGGGAATTATATTTCCAATCAAGAATATAAAAATAGAATTAGAAGATTAGAGAAAGAAAGGTACAATGCAAAAAAGAGTAGCGAGAAAATAGAAATAAATAAAAAGATTACATTCCTAAAAAATTTAACAGAACTTTGAAAATGTTTACTTATTTCAGAACACAAGGATTTTTTTTAGAAGAAAGAGAACGGGGCGAAGATAGCCGAATATTTGATGTCTTTACTAAAGATTTTGGTAAAATAAAGATTTTTGGTAAAGCCATTAGAAAGATTAAATCAAAATTAAGAGCAGGCACAGAAATTTTTTCTTTTTCAGAGATTGAATTTATACAAGGAAAAGTTTACAAAACTTTAACAGATGCAGTTTTAATTGATAAGTTTAAAAATTTAAAAATAGAAAATAACAAATTTCAAATTGCTTCTAAAATTAGTAAAGATATCAATAACCTAGTTCACGGAGAAGAAAAAGATGACAAAATTTGGAAATTATTGAAAGAAACTTTACAAGAATTAAACACTAATTTTAAAATTGATGATTGGTATTTAAAAATAATTTATTATTACTTTTATTGGAGCTTGATCTCTATTTTAGGATATAAACCAGAACTTTATTATTGTCATATTTGTCACAAAAAATTAGACAAAAGAAATACCTATTTATTCTCAAAAGAAAACGGAATAATTTGTAAAACCTGTTTCCAAAAAATAGACAAAGTAAATAAAGAATTGTATTCAAATATAAATACAAATACGATAAAGGTTTTAAGAATCATTCTTAGAAAAGACTGGGGAACATTACAACATTTAAAAATAAAACAAGAAGACAAAGATAATCTTGATTATCTTTTAAACTAATAAACTAAATATATGCCCAAAAATTTTTTAGTAATTTCTATTGTAATTTTACTTTTAATAACTGGATTAGTAGGTCTTTGGTATTTTCAAAGAAATAATTATTCAAAGGAGATATTGAAAGTTGAAATATTAGGGCCAGAAGTTGTGCAAGCAGGAGAAGAAATAGAGTATTTAGTGAGATATAAAAATAACGGAGATGTTATTTTAGAAAACCCAGAACTTATTTTTGAATATCCAAAACATTCTATTTTGGAAAATGATATAGGGCTAAGAATAACTGAAAAAGTAGATGATATATACCCTGGGGAAGAAAAAAGTTTTAGGTTTAAGGGCAGATTAATAGGGAAAGAAAATGAGATAATAACAGCGAATACTTGGATAAACTATCAACCAAAAAACTTAAAAGCACGTTATGAGTCAAAAACAAGCTTCAGTACTCAAATTAAATTTGTTCCTTTGACTTTTGAATTTGATCTTGCTTCCAAAATTGAAGCAGGACAAAAACTTAATTTTTCTTTAAATTACTTTTCAAATTTTGATTGCGAACTTTCAGATTTAAAAATTAAACTTATATATCCAGATAATTTTTTATTTGAAAGTTCTATTCCTCAAGCCATAGACACAACAGAATGGCAGATCTCTTTACTTAGCCAAGCTAGTGGAGGAAGAATAAGAATATTAGGCGATATTGATGGGGATACAGGGGATCAAAAAGTTTTTAGAGCAGAGTTAGGTATGTATATGGACGGAGAATTTGTTATTCTAAAAGAGACTGCTCAATCAATTCAGATTATTGAGCCAGCTATTTACATATCTCAGGTAGTGAATAATTCGCCAAATTATACTGCTAATCCAGGAGACTTACTTCATTATGAAATATTCTTCAAAAATATAGGTAGAAAATCTTTTACCAAAAAGTTTTTATTGGTTAAGTTAGACAGTGAAGCATTTGATATAGAAACTTTACGATCAGACAGAGGAGAAACTGGGCCGGGAGATAATTCTATAATTTTTGACTGGAAAAATATACCTAAATTAAGTTTTTTAGGTGCAGGAGAAGAAGGGAAAGTTGAATTTTGGGTAAAAGTAAAAGATGAAACCTTTAGCCAAGAATCAATAAATCTGGTTTTGAGAAATGAAGTGTTAATTAGTGAGGCCGAAAAAGAATTTGAAATAAAGCTTAATTCAAAATTAGACGTTTTACAAAAAGCTTATTTTCAAGAGGAATTTTTTGGAAACTCTGGTCCATTGCCTCCTAAAGTTGGAGAATCAACAACATATACGATTCTTTGGCAAGTTAAAAACTATTCAAATCAAGTTAGTAATGTAAAAGTAAAGGCAGTATTACCTTCTAATGTAAAACCTACTGGTAGTTTTTTTCCAGAAGACTCTAAATTTACATTTGATTCTGTGAGCAAAGAAGTAATTTGGAATATAGGGAATATAGACGCCTATCAAGGAACAGGTAAAATTCCTTTAACCTTGGCTTTTCAAGTTAAATTAACTCCTAGTACAAGCCAAATAGGGAAAACAGCGATATTAGTTAAAGAAGCAAGCGTAGTAGGTCAGGATAAGTTTTCTCAAGATATACTATCTTCAGATGTTTTAGAAATTGATACTAGTTTGCCAGAAGATGAAAGTGTTAATTATGAACAAGGGATAATAAATAATAATTAATAAATATTATGGATTTAAATAAAAAAATTATTTCTCTTTGTAAAAGACGAGGATTCATTTTTCCATCTTCAGAAATTTATGAGGGAATTGGAGGCGTCTATGATTTTGGACCATTGGGAGTGGAATTAAAAAATAACATCAAAAAAGCTTGGAGAGAAGAAATGATTTTAAAACACGATAATATAGTCGGGCTAGATGCTAGTATTTTAATGAATCCAAAAGTTTGGCAGGCCTCGGGTCATCTAAGTGCTGGATTTGCAGATGAATTGTTAGAATGTAAGAAATGTCGTAAACGTTTTAAAGCAGATGAAATCAAAAAAGATAAATGTCCTGAATGTGGAGGTGAATTAGCTGAACCTAAAAAGTTTAACCTAATGATGAAGACATTTATAGGTCCGGTTGAAGATAAGGCCTCAATAACTTATCTTAGGCCAGAAACATGTCAGGGGATTTATATTAACTTTTTAAATGTTTTAAATTCAATGCGTCTGAAAATTCCTTTTGGTATGGCCCAAATAGGAAAATCATTTAGGAATGAGATTAATCCTAAAAACTTTATTTTTAGAACTAGAGAATTTGAACAAATGGAAATGCAATGGTTTTGTAATCCAAAAGATGCAGATAAATATTTTGATTATTGGAAAGATGAAAGGTTAAATTGGTATGAAAAATTAGGAATTAAAAAAGATAATTTAAGAGCTATAGAAATTTCTGAAAAAGACAGAGCTCATTATGCTAAACGACAAGTGGATATAGAATATCATTTTTCATTTGGTTGGGGAGAAATAGAGGGTATTCATAATAGAGGAGATTGGGACTTAAAAAATCATTCAAAATATTCAGGGAAAGACTTAATTTTTACTGAAGAAGATGGTTCTAAATATCATCCGTATGTCATTGAGACTTCCGTGGGAGTAGAAAGATCTCTTTTTGCCTTTTTAAGTGAAGCATATCAGGAGATTGAAGGCGGAAGGACTACCACTACAAAATCAATAAAAGAAGCAGAAGTTTTATTAAAACTTTCAAAATGTCTAGCTCCTGTCAAAGTATCTGTTTTACCGTTAGTCAAAAACAAGCCCGAAATTGTTAAAAAAGCTAAAGAGATTTATCAGATGTTGAAACCTAATTTTATGTGTCAGTATGATGAGGTTGCCTCGATTGGAAAGAGGTATAGAAGAGGAGATGAGGTTGGTATACTCTTTGCCGTTACAATTGACTTTGATACATTAAAAGACGAAAAAGTAACTGTTAGAGATCGGGACACAATGAAACAGGAAAGAGTAAAAATAGAAGATTTAATTAACATTTTAAAAGAAAAAATAAATGTATAAAAAAACAGTTTTGAAAAATGGGTTAAGAGTTATAACTATTCCTATGAAAAATACTAAAACAGTAAGTGTTTTAGCATTGATTGGGACTGGTTCCAAATATGAAACAAAAGATATAAATGGTATTTCGCATTTTTTAGAACATATGTTTTTTAAGGGGACCAAGAGGTATCCAACAACATTAAAAATTGCCGAAAGATTAGACAATATAGGCGGAGCTTACAATGCCTTTACCTCAAAGGAACTTACTGGATTTTGGGCCAAAGTTGGCAAAAAACATTTGGATTTAGCCATGGATTGGATTTCGGATATTTTACTAAATTCAAAATTTGAGGAAAAAGAAATAAAAAGAGAAAAGGGAGTTATTATTGAAGAATTTAATATGTATCTGGACAATCCAATGAGTTATATAGATGATTTATGGGAAAAACTTCTTTATGGAGATCAACCAGCTGGATGGTTGACCCTTGGTGAGAAAAAAAATATTCTAAAATTTAAAAGAAAAGATTTTTTAGATTATTTTAAAAAATATTATTTAAATAAAAATATAGTTATTTGTGTTGCCGGAAACTTTGATAATAAAAAAACAATTAAGAAAATTGAAAAATATTTTAATAAGTTTA
>CAYUWK010000005.1:0-3883 GCA_964448435.1 uncultured Candidatus Saccharibacteria bacterium | reverse complement strand
AACTTTGATAATAAAAAAACAATTAAGAAAATTGAAAAATATTTTAATAAGTTTAATAATGGAAAAATTCAAGAAAAATTAAAGACCATTGAAAATCAAAAAACTCCCGAAACGCTAATCCATTATAAAAAAACAGATCAAACACATATTTGTTTAGGGGTAAAAGGATATAATTTATTTGATTCTGAAAGATATGCTCAAATAATTTTATCCACAATTTTAGGGGCTAATATGAGTTCACGTTTATTCACGTTAATTAGAGAAAGAAAGGGACTTTGTTATTATATTCGAACATCTTCAGATAGTTCAACAGATACAGGCTATCTTGTTACTCAAGCAGGTATTCCCCATAAGAACTTAGAACAAGTTATAAAATTGATTATTAGAGAATATAAAAAATTTAAAACAAGGAAAATTACAGAAAAAGAATTACAAAAAGCCAAAGATTATTTAAAAGGAACTTTTAATTTGAAATTAGAATCATCTGATTTTCAAGCATCGTTCTATTCTCTAGAAGAATTACTTACTGATAAAATTTTGACACCAGAAGAAAAATTTGCCAAACTTGATAAAGTAACTATAAGCGATGTCCAAAAGATAGCTCAAAATATTTTTAAACCAGAAAAATTAAACTTAGCAATTATTGGGCCTCATAAAAGCAAGTCGAAGTTTCAATCTTTGCTCAAAATTTAACTATTAATTATATGAATCAAGAATCTATATTAAATATTAGTTGGGCCACGATTTTTAAAATTTGTTTAGCTGTAATTTCTCTTTATATACTTTATTTGATCAGAGATATTTTTGTTTGGTTTATTTTTGCCTTTGTTATATCGATATTATTTAATTTTTTGATTGATTTTTTTGAGAAAAAAAGAATTCCTAGAATTATAACCGCGATTTTTTTATACTTTATTGTATTCTTCCTTTTAGGGTTTTTTATTTATAGAACAGCACCAATGTTTTTATCTGAAGTTGAAGAATTTAGCCAAAATGTTCCAGGCTATTTTCAGCAAATTTCACCTGTTCTTGAAAAGTTTGGCATTACAATTGCGGAAGACACAAAATCTTTTACTTCTAACCTAGAAATTGTGTTGAGTAAAACAGGCCAAAATATCTTTAATGCATTATTTGCTATTTTTGGCGGAGTTTTTTCTACAATGTTTATTATTTCTTTAGCATTTTTTATTTCTTTGGAAAAAGGGCTATTAGAAAAGATATTGATTACTTTTTCTTCTATTAAACATCATAAATATCTTCATCGGTTGATAGAAAGATCAAAGAAGAAAGTAGGAGCTTGGTTTATATCCAGAGTTATTGGGATGTTCTTTGTTGGTCTCTTAACTTATTTTGTTTTAAGAATTTTTAATGTTAATTATGCTTTTGTTTTAAGTTTATTAGTCGCTATTTTTGATTTTGTACCGATGATAGGCCCTATTTTAGGCGGGTTAATCGTAGTGTCTATTGTAGCTTTAACTTCTTCACTTCAAGCCTTATTTGTTTTAATAGCATTTGTCATTATCCAAATATTAGAAGCAAACCTTTTACTTCCTTTGCTTTTTAGAAAATTTATAGGAATACCTCCTTCCTTAGTTTTGATATCTTTAGTTGTTGGAGGAAAACTCTGGGGAATATTAGGAGCGATATTGATTATTCCTTTAGTTGGAATTATTTTTGAAGTTCTGAGTGATTATTTAGAGAAGTCGAAAAGAATAGAAGAAAAAAACCAGGAAGAAGTTACAATACTCTAATTCCATATGTCTAATTTGTATATTGTAGGTACTCCAATAGGAAATTTAAAAGACATTAGTATCCGAGCCCTTGAAATTCTTAAGAGTGTTGATTTAATTTTATGTGAAGACACTAGGGTGACTCAAAAACTTTTAAATCATTTTGAGATAAAAACAAAAACATTATCTTATCATCAGCATTCAAAACTTAAAAAAGTAGAATATATTTTAAATTTATTAAAAAAAGAACAAAACTTAGCTTTAGTGTCTGACGCTGGAACTCCCGGAATATCAGATCCAGGAAATAAGTTGATAGAGCAAATAGTTAATGTCTTAGATGATCAAGTAAAGATTATATCAATCCCTGGTCCATCGGCCTTAACATCAGCAATTAGTATTTCAGGCTTTCAAACGGATAGGTTCTTATTCTTAGGATTTCCTCCGCAAAAAAGAAAAAGAAACAAATTTTTCCAAGAAGTTATAGATTCTAAATATCCTGTAATTTTTTATGAATCTCCGTATAGGATCTTAAAAACATTAAATGAAATATCAATGCTGGATGATAAATTATCAATGGTTGTTTGTCGTGAATTAACTAAAAAGTTTGAAACAACATATAGAGGGACTATTAAAGAAGTTATTAATAAGATTGAAAATCCAAAAGTTGGCGAAAAAATCAAAGGGGAATTTGTTATAATTATTAATTCAGGATAATGCTAAGCCAAAATAAAAAATTTTATATTACGACTACCCTTGCTTATACCAACTCTGATCCTCATCTTGGTTTTGCGTTAGAAATGATTCAAGCGGATGTTATCGCTCGATATCATCGTCAGAAAGGAGAGGAAGTGTTTTTTAACACTGGGACAGATGAACATGGGTTAAAGATTTATCGTAAAGCCAAAGAACAGAATCTGTCAACCAAGGATTTTTGTGATATTTATTCTAAGAGGTTTAGAAAATTAAAAGAATCTTTGGATTTGAGTTATGACAATTTTATAAGAACAACAGATAAAAAGCATATCAAAGCAACTCAAGACTTTTGGAAAAAATGTGAAGCGAATGGAGATATTTATAAAAAGAATTATAAAATTAAGTATTGTGTAGGATGTGAAATGGAAAAAACAGAATCAGAATTAGTTGATAGTAAATGCCCCTTACATCCTAACCAAGAATTAGAAATTATTGAGGAAAAAAACTATTTTTTTAGATATTCAAAATATCAAGATAAACTTCTAGATTTATATAAAAAGAAACCAGAATTTGTTTTACCAGAATCTCGCTTCAACGAGATTAAAGAATTTACGAAAAAAGGATTAAAGGATTTTAGTATTTCTCGTCTAAAGGAAAAATCACCTTGGGGGATAGATGTGCCCGGAGATGCTGAACATACCATGTATGTTTGGTTTGATGCTTTGGTTAATTATATATCTTGTTTAGGATGGCCAAATGATTCAGAAAAATTTAATGATTTTTGGCCAGGTATTCAAGTAGCAGGTAAGGATAATTTACGTCAGCAATCTTCTATGTGGCAGGCAATGCTTATGTCCGCAGGGATAAAACCATCAAAACAAATTTTTATTCATGGTTTTATTACGTCTGATGGACAAAAAATGTCAAAAAGCTTGGGAAATGTTATTAATCCTTTTGATTTAGTTGAAAAATACGGAACAGATGCTGTTAGATATTTTCTTTTAAGGGAAATAACTCCGACTGAAGATGGAGATTTTACTTATGGTAAGTTTGAGGCAAGATATAATGCAGATTTAGCCTCAGGATTAGGAAATTTAGTAGCCAGGGTTGTTAAATTGGGGGATGGGAAGAATCTTAAACCGACAGGAATAATAAACGAAGAACTTCAATCTAAGGTATATGAAACATGGGAGTGTTATCAGAAAACTTTAGATGGTTTCAAATTTAATGAATCTTTAGGCTCAATTTGGAAATTGATTAGTTTTTGTGATAAATATATAGAAAAAGAAAGACCTTGGGAAGAATCCGAGAACCAAATGTTGGTTATTAATAATTTATTAATCGTTATAGCAAATATTGCTAAAATGCTCCAAGTATTTTTACCGAAATCTTCAGAAAAAATATTTAAACAATTAGGAATAAAAATTTCTGATAAAGAATGGCATTTTAAAATTAAGAAA
>CAYUWK010000004.1:7194-18961 GCA_964448435.1 uncultured Candidatus Saccharibacteria bacterium | reverse complement strand
ACGAGAGGACCGGATTGAGTTAACCTCTGGTGTATCGGTTGTCGTGCCAACGGCATTGCCGAGTAGCTAAGTTAATAAGGGATAAGTACTGAAAGCATATAAGTACGAAGCCCACCCCAAGATTAGAACTCTTAGATTCCTCAAAGACTATGAGGTTGATAGGCTCTAGGTGTAAGTGAGGCAACTCATTCAGCCGAGGAGTACTAATAATCTATTATATCTTTAGATAATGCCTATTGGCTGGTAATTAGTAATTATAAATTCAAAATTGCGACTATTATAAGGGGGCTATGCCAGGAGTGCTCCACCTGTTCCCATTTCGAACACAGAAGTGAAATCTCCAAGGGCCGATGATAGTAGGTTTTCCTGCGAAAGTAGGTAGCTCTCTTATAATGGTTACAATTGAAAACTCCCTTTGGGGAGTTTTTTCTTTAGTTTTAGTGATTTTTCAGTTATAATAATAAAATATAAAATAAATTTAATAAACGTAAATGAAGATTAATAAAATTGTTTTAGTTATTATCGTTTTTTTACTTTTAATAATTATAAATAGATTTTTTTTAGACACTACAAAAAATAGTTTTTATAATTTAACTTCTCCAGTGCAGAGTTTTTTTTGGAGGATAGGGGATAGTTCTTCAAACTTTCTTCAATCTTTTTTAGAAAATAAAAATTTGAAGAAGAATAATCAGGAAATATTAGAACAAAATCAAAAGCTTTTAGTTGATCTTCAAGAAATTAGAAATCTCAAAAAAGAAAATCAAGAATTAAAAGAAGTCTTAGATATTGGATTGAATAAAGAGTTTGAACTAATTTTAGTTAGCTCAATAAGTAGAGAAACAAATGGAGATTTCATTCTTATTTCCGAAGGAGCAGAAAAAGGAATTTTAAAAGGTATGCCGATTATAACTAAAGAAAAAGTTGTGGTAGGAGTGATAGATAAGGCATATAAAGACTTTTCAAGGGTTTTACTGATTTCGAATAAAGAAAGTAATTTTGATGTTCAAATACAGAAAAAGAATAATCCGGAAAATATTAGTGAAATTTATGGATTAGCACAGGGCAAGGGCAATCTAAAAATTGATCTTAATCTTGTGCCTCAAGAAAAAGATATAGCTAAAGAAGATCTTGTTTTTACTACTGTTTTAGCAGGAGTCTTCCCAAGGGGTCTTTTGGTTGGGGAAATAAAAGAGGTTAAAAATAGTGATATTTCAAATTTTCAAGAAGCTAAAATTGAACCATATTTTAAAAATAACTTATTAGGAACCTTATTTGTGATTAAAAACTTTATCCCTAAAGAAGAATTATGAAAAAGGAATTACTATTAATTCTATTTATTTGTTTTTTAATTTTATTTCAGCAAAGTTTTTTGCCACATTTTGCAGTTTACGGAATTATTCCAAATCTTATTTTGATTTTAGTTTTTATCTTAAATATCTTAGATTACAAATCAAGCATTGTTTTATCTTTTTGCGCGGGACTTATTTTAGATATTTATTCTGAAATGCCTTTAGGAACTTCAGGTTTACTCTTTTTAATCATAGCTTTGCTTATCAAAAAATCTTCAAAGTTTTTTCAAAAATTAAATATTTTATATTTAATTCTTATCTTTTCTTTTTGTTTAGTTTTCTATAATTTTTTATTAAATTTAATTCAAATTAAATTATGAAAGAGATTTTTAGAAATAGAAAAATTAAGAGTAGAGCGAAAGAAATTGGAATGGAAGAAGTTTCTATGGATAGTTTTTTGGAAAAGCAAAAAGAGAATTTTGAAATGTATGATAAAAGAATAGAGGTTCCCTTAGCCAAACAAGTTTTTCTTGTTTTCATTTTCATTTGTTTTATGCTTTTTGGGCTTCTCTGGGTTTTATGTTTTAATTTGCAAATTATAGAAGGGAATAGTTATAAATTACTTTCTGAGAGAAATAAGTTCGCTGTTTTAAAATTACAAGCATCTCGGGGTGTTATTTATGATAAAAATTTAGAACAATTAGTTTGGAATCAATCCAGTTTTGATTTGATTCTAGATATATCCAAATTACCAGAAGATGAAATTAAAAAAACAAATATAATAAGAAATGTTTCTGATATTATTGGTTTGGAGGTGGATATAAATGCTAGTAAGGGGATAATAGCAAGGAACTTATCTTATCAAGCATTAATTTCTTTACAGGCAGAATCAGAAAAGTTTCCAGGATTTGAAATAAGAGAAAATTCAATTAGGAGATATGAAAAAAGTTGTGATCTTGCCCATGTTTTGGGATATATGGGAAAGATAAAAGCGCTAGAACTTGAAGAATGTGAAAATTGTTCAATCTTGGATTATGTAGGAAGAGAAGGGTTAGAAAAATCCTATGAAAATATTATAAAAGAAAAAAAGGGTGAAATTCAGATAGAGAGAACGGTTCAGGGAGAAGAAATTTCAAGAAAAATAATTAAATATCCTGAATCTGGCAATAGCTTGGTTTTGAGTTTAGACTTTTCTTTACAAAAAAAAGCTGATGAAGAATTGCGGAAAATAATGGAAGAAGTAGGGTCTGATAGGGGAGCTGTTATTGCTCTAGACCCTAGAAATGGAAACATTTTAGCGTTAATTTCCCTTCCAACTTTTGACAATAATCTTTTTGCAAGAGGGATTACTCAAGAAGAGTTTGATGAATTAAATAAAGATGAAAGAAACCCCCAGATTAATAGAGTTATTAATGGACTTTATCCTACTGGTTCAACAATCAAACCATTAATTGCAAGTGCTGCTTTAGAGGAAGGAATTATAGAAGAAAATACTCAACTTTATTGTCCTTTAAATCTTTGTTTAGAAAATATATATAGCAAAGAAAAAGAATGTTTTGTGGATTGGAAGTTTCATGGATTATCTGATATAAAAAGGGCCTTAGCAGAATCTATTAATCCATTTTTTTATATGATTGGAGGTGGTTATAATAGACCATCTTTTGCTGACACAAGATTGCCAAAACATTTTGTTGGTTTGGGAGTTGATAAAATTAAAGAATATCTGGAAAAATTTGGTTTAGGGCAAAAAACAGGGATTGATTTACCAGGAGAAGTTGATGGTAGAGTGCCAGACGCAGAATGGAAAGAAGAATATTTCGCCAATAAAGCTAAAGCTCAAAGGATATGGTATTTAGGGGATACCTATAATCTTTCTATTGGTCAAGGTTATCTTTTAACTACTCCTATCCAATTGGCTTCTGCTTTTTCCGCTATTGCTAATAAGGGGATACTTTATAGACCAAAGCTAGTTGATAAAGTTATTAATTCTGAAAAAGAATTAATTAAAGAAAAAGCTTCCGAAATTATTTCTAATAACTTTATTAAACAAGAAAATCTAGATATTATTAAACAGGGGATGAGGCAATCAGTCTCTGCCTCTAATGGTTCGGCCTTTTTGCTTAATTCTTTGCCAGTAGAAGTAGCTGCGAAAACAGGAACAGCACAAATAGGATCTAAAGATGTTTATGAAAATTGGATAGGTGTTTTTGCTCCCTATCAGAATCCAGAAATAGTTTTAGTTGTGCTTGTGGAAGAAGTTCCAGGGATGCAAAGAGCATCTTTAAGAGCATCCAAAGAAATACTTGATTGGTATTTTAATCAAAAAATAGAAAATGTTGAAGAAGAATAGTTTAATTTAAAATTTGGTCATTAGAGATTTTTGTATTATAATAAAAAATATGGCTAATTTATCAGAAATTAAAAAAAATAGAGAGGAAAAATTAAAAAAGATTATAAATTCTAGAACTAATCCTTATCCTCAAACCACTAAACAAACCCATAAAATAAGTGAGGTTGTTAGAGATTTTGCTAAATTAGAAAAGGGGAATAAGCAAGTAACTATTGCTGGTAGATTGAAAAATATTAGAGGGCATGGAGGTGCTCTTTTTCTTGATATAGAAGATGGCTCTGGTAAAATACAAGCATTTTTAAAAAAAGATGGTGTAGGAGAAAAAAAGTATAAATTTTTTAAAGATGTCTTTGATATTGGTGATTTTGTTGAAGTAAAAGGGGATTTGTTTAAAACAAAAACAAAAGAAAAAACAATTCAGGTTTCTGATTTTCGGATATTAACAAAAACATTATTGCCTTTACCCGAAAAATGGCATGGGCTACAAGATGTTGAAGAAAGATATAGGAAACGATATTTAGATTTAATGTTTAATCCAGATATTAAGAAGAATTTTAAAATTCGTTCTCAAATTATTAAATCCATAAGAGATTTTTTAGAGGAAGAAGAATTTTTAGAAGTAGAAACTCCTGTTCTGCAACCTATTTATGGTGGAGCCAGGGCAAAACCATTTAAAACTCACTTAAACTCTTTAGACATTGACTTATATTTAAGAATTGCTACTGAACTATATTTAAAACGTCTTTTGGTTGGTGGTTTTGACAAAGTTTATGAGATTGGAAAGTGTTTTAGGAATGAAGGGATGGATAAATCACATAATCCAGAATATACACATTTTGAATTTTACTGGGCTTATGCTGACTATAAGGATTTAATGAAAATGACGGAAAGAATGTTTAATTATATTATTAAAGATGTTTTTGGAAAATTGGAAATGGAAGAAGGTGGCAAAAAAATAAGTTTTAAAACGCCCTGGAAAAGAATAGAATTTTCAGATTTGATAAAAAAATATACCAAAATAGATTTAGATGAAATTAACCAAGAGGCGTTATTCAAAAAAGCCAAAGAAATTGGAGTTGTAGTTGAGAAAGGAAGACCAAAAGCAGAGATTGCAGATGAAATTTATAAGAAATTTTGTCGTCCTAAAGTTTTACAACCAACATTTATTATTCATCATCCCTCGGGCTTTCAGCCGTTATCAAAGGCCTTAGAAAAAAATCCTAAAAAATTAGCAAACTTTCAATTAGTAATAGGAGGGGTAGAGTTAGTTAATGCTTTTTCAGAATTGAACGATCCAATAGAACAGAGAAAAAGATTCAAAGAACAAGAAAGATTTTTTGAGTCTGGGTTAGAAGAAGCCCAAAGAATGGATGAAGACTTTTTAGAAGCCTTAGAATATGGAATGCCTCCGGCAGCTGGTTTTGGGATGGGGATAGATAGATTAGTTGCCCTTTTAACTAACTCTAATGCTTTGAGGGAAATAATATTATTTCCCACAATGCGACCAAGATAAAAATATGTTAGATATAAATTTTATTCGGGAAAATCCTGACAAAGTAAAAAAAGTTTGTGAGGCCAAAGGAATTGATCTCAATATAGATAAACTTTTATCTTTAGATCAGACCAGAAGAAAAATGATTCAAGAATCAGAAACTCTTAGATTTGAGCAAAAAAAATTAGGAAAGCAAGATATAGAAAAAGCTAAAGAGATAAAAGAAAAATTTAAAAAAATTAAAGAAGGACTTAAACAAGTAACAGAAGAATATAAAGAATTAATGTTTTTAGTTCCTAATATATATTCAGACGATACTCCCGTTGGAAAAGACGAGAAAGAGAATAAAGAAATATATAAATCTGGGAAAATACCAAAATTTAATTTTCCAATTAAAAATCATATTGAATTAGTTAAGGATTTAAATTTAGCTGATTTTGAGAAAGGGACAAAAGTCTCCGGATTCAGAGGATATTTTTTAAAAAACGAACTAGCTCTTTTGCAAATAGCTCTAATAATGTATAGCGTCCAGAAAATGGTAGATAAGGGTTTTGAATTTATGATCCCGCCGACCTTATTAAAAGAATTTGTCTTATTTGGTAGTGGACATTTTCCAACAGGGAAACAAGATGTATATCAAGTTGCTAATCCAGGGAAATTAGCTGATGGCAGTTCGGTCAAAGAACCTTTATTTTTAGCTGGAACATCAGAGCCACCTTTGTTAGCTTATTTTTCAGATAAAGTTTTTAAAGAAAAAGATTTACCCATAAAAGTTTGTGGTTTTTCACAATGTTATCGTTCCGAAATAGGGAGCTATGGCAAAGATACAAAAGGATTATATAGATTGCATGAATTTATGAAAGTAGAACACATTGTTTTGTGTAAAAATGACAACAAAGAATCAGATGGATGGTTAGAAAAGATGAGAAAAAATTCTGAAGAAGTAGTTAAGGATTTAAAATTACCTTATAGGGTTTTACAGATTTGTACTGGTGACATGGGAGATGGAAAAAGAAAAATGTATGATATTGAGTCTTGGATACCTTCCAGAAATGCTTATGGAGAAACGCATTCTGCTTCTAATACAAGTGATTGGCAATCTCGTCGATTAAATATTAAATATAAGACATCAAAAGGAGAGATTAAATATGTTCATGCTTTAAATGATACAGTAATTGCTGCTCCCCGTATTCTTATTTCTATTTTAGAATGTTATCAGCAAAAAGATGGTAGTGTAAAGATACCAAAGGTTTTACAAAAATATTTAGGATTCAATAAAATAACTAACAGAGATGTTAGAAATAAATGAAAAAGTTGAAAAAAATAAATGGAATGAATTCGTTATTGATAATAAAGGGAATTTTCTCCAATCGTTTGAATGGGGGGAATTTCAAAATGCTTTAGGAGAAAAGGTTTTAAGATTTATAATATCTGAAGATAATTTAATAATAGCTCAAGTCCAAATAATAGAACAAGTTTTTCCATTTTTAGGGAAATCTTTTTTTTATATTCCTTTTGGACCGATTTTCAGAAAAGATATTGGATATGAAAAAAGAAGAAAGATTTTAGATTTTTTGGTTGGACATATAAAACAAATTTCTAGTAAAGTAGTTTTTTTAAAAGTTGAACCAATTTGTTTTTTGTTTGAAAAAAAAGACTTTAATAATTCTTTAAAAAGAATCCAACCTCAAAAAACATTAATTTTATCTCTTGAGCAAAACGAAGAAGAGATCTTAAAGAATTTTGCAGAAAAGGTTAGATATAATATAAAATTATCCGCAAGAAAAGGAGTAGAAATTAGATTTCAAGATGAATATACTCCAGAATTTTATGATTTAATTAAAAAAACTACCCAAAGAGATAGATTTTATGCGTTTGGACAAGAACACTATAGAGAGTTATTTGATTTTAATAGTGAATACTTTAAGGTTAAATTATGTTTAGCAGATTATCAAGGAAAAGTAATTGGTGCTGGTATTTTGGTTATTTTTGGAGGACAGGGACAATGTATTCACAGTGCTTCGGATTGGGGTTACAGAGCGTTAAAAGCTCCTAATTTATTACAATGGGAGCGGATAAAATTTTTGAAGAATAATAAATGCGAACAATATAATTTTTGGGGGATTGATGAAAAGAAATGGCCAGGTTTAACTGCTTTTAAAAAAGGGTTTGGCGGAAAGGAATTTATATATCCCCAAGGTAAAGATATTGTATTTCAGAAAATATGGTATGGGATTTATAAAATATTAAGAAGCTTTAAAAAATAATTTTTAGATAAAAATGTTTTTAGAAAAAATTCTTCAAAAAATATTAAGATTTTTTGCTAAGATAACTCTTAAAAAATATCAACCTAAGATAGTTGTTATAGTTGGGAGTGTTGGAAAAACTTCGACAAAAGAAGCAATTTATTCTGTTTTATCTGGAAAGCTTAAAACCAGAAGAAGCATTAAAAACTATAATAATGAAATAGGTGTTCCTTTAACTATTATTAATTGTGATTCTGGTGAAAAATCACTTTTTAAATGGATAGGAATTTTTTGGAAAGCTATTTTGTTAAACATATTAAAAGATAAAAGTTATCCAGAGTTTTTAGTATTAGAAATGGCAGCAGATAAAAAAGGTGATATTAAGTATCTAATGGATATGATACCTAAAAAGCTGTTAAAAGTTGTTGTTTTAACTGCTATAACGCCTGTTCATTTAGAGTTTTTTGAAAGTGTTGATAATATTTTTGAAGAAAAAACTACACCACTTTCTTATTTAGAGAAAGATGGTTGGGTAGTGTTTAATATAGATAATTGTGATGCCTATAGGGTTAAAGAAAAGATAAATTCAAAATTATTAACTTATGGCTTAAACAAGAATGCTGATATTCATGTTCAAGAAATAGAATACTATAACTCAGGATTAAAATTTAAAATTAATTATAAAGATAAAATTGTTTTTTCAGAACTAAAAAATGCAATTGCTGATTATCAAATTTATCCTATTTTGGCAGGAGTAGGTGTTGGTATTTATTTTAACTTGAAATTGGACGAAATAATTAAGTCACTTAAAACATATAAAATATTATCAAAGAGAATGGAGAAGTTTAGAGGAATAAAGAATAGCATTGTTATTGATGACACTTATAACTCTTCTCCCGAAGCATTAAAAAAAGCGATTCAAGCTTTAAATAATCTTTCTTTTGGACAAAAAAAAATAGCTGTTTTGGGTGATATGCTAGAATTAGGCAAAGATTCGGAAAAATTACACAGAGAAATAGGAGAAATAATATCTAAAATCAATATAGATTATTTAATTACGCTTGGGGAAAAAGCCAGATATATTTCTGATGAAGCTCTGAAAGATAATTTTTCTAAAAATAAGGTTTTTCATTTTTTAAAAAAAGATCAAATAATAGAACTTCTTAAAGAAATTATAAAAGAGAACGATGTTGTGTTAGTGAAAGGGTCAAGAGGAATGGAAATGGAAAAAATAGTCGAAAAAATAATTAGGAAAGATATATGATTAAAAAAAAGAAAATTAAAGTAGCAATATTAATGGGAGGTATTTCCAACGAAAGAGAAGTGTCTCTCTCTACTGGGAAAACAGCTGCTCAATATTTAGATTTAAATAAGTTTATAGTTAGTCTTTATGATACTAAAAAAGATTTACCAAAATTATTTTCAGACATTTTAAAAAAGAAAATAGATATTTGCTTTATCGCTTTGCACGGCAAAGGAGGGGAGGATGGGTCAATTCAAGGGACGTTAGAGCTTCTTGGTATCCCTTATACTGGGCCAGGAATAATGGCTTCAGCTGTTAGTATGGATAAGATTATAAGTAAAAAATTGTTTATAGAAGAAAAGATTCTTACTCCCAAATTTATTATTGGTGAAAATCAAGAAATAAATTCTGAAAAAATAATTAGTAAAATTGGTTTGCCTTGTGTTATTAAGCCATCTAATTCTGGTTCAAGCGTTGGTGTTTTTATTGTTAAGAGCAAAAAAGATATAAAAAAAGGAATTAAAGGAGCGTTAAAAGAAGGTAATAAAATTATTATAGAAGAACATATCAAAGGAAAAGAAATTACTGTTGGTGTTCTGGGTAATAAAAATCCAAAAGCATTGCCTATAGTAGAAATTATTCCGAAAACTAAGTTTTTTGACTATAAAGCCAAATACAATCCTAAATTTTGTGAGGAAATAGCTCCGGCTAGAATCTCGGTTAAAGCAACTCAAAAAGCTCAAAGATTAGCTTTAAAAGTTTATAAACTGTTAGATTGCAAAGGATTTAGTAGGGTAGATATGATTTTAAAAGGAAATAGAATATATGTGTTAGAAAATAACACTATTCCTGGTTTAACTCCAAATAGTCTTTTGCCAAAAGGGGCCAAGGCAGATAATATTTCTTTTTCACAATTACTTGAAAAAATTATTAATTTTGGTTTAGAGAATGAAGCATTATAAAATTAATAGAAAAAAAAAGAATTTTAGAAAGAAAAGTATTAATTTCTCATTTTTAAAAAAGAAATTCTTTTGGTTCTTTTGTTTAGGAATTATTTTAATATCTGGATTTATTTATTTTTTTATTTATTCAGAAGTTTTTAAAATAAAAGAAATTCAGGTATTAAGTTCTAGCGAATATTTGAAAGTGAATATTGAAAAAATAGTAAATCAAGAACTAAATAAAAATATCTTTTTATTAAAATCCAAGGAAATAAATACGAAAATCTTAGACCAATTTCCAGAAGTTTTAGAATTAGAATTAAAGAAAAAAATGCCAGATATTTTTATGATTCAAGTTAAAGAAAGACAAGAAGTTGCTGTTTTATGTTCTCAAGATTATAGCCAATGTTTTTCTATTGATAAAGATGGGTCAATGTTTAGAAAAATTAAATCAGAATTGAAGAAAGATCAATTAATAATTTCCTTAGGGGGGATAAGTCAAAATTTTATTGTAGGGGAATCGTTTTTGTTAAAAGATAGAATAACAGATTTTTTAGAAATAGAAAAAATATTGAAAAATAACCTAAAAATTGAAATTGAAGATATTGTTGTTATTTCCGCAAAGAGGCTAAACCTTAAAACAAGAGAGGGTTGGGAAATTTATTTTAGCTTAGAAAAGGATATTAAATTACAAACTACAAAATTAAGAGTTCTTTTAGAACAAGAAATTTTAATTGAAGCAAGAAAAAATCTTGAATATATTGATTTAAGATTTGAAAGAATTTTTTATAAATAATTTTAGTTTCTGTATTGTAAAAAAATAATAGGTCATTGATTTTACAATGACCTATCATTAATATTTATTTTTAAATACGATCTTTATTATTGAATAAATAATTTCTTCTTCTTTCCGTTGCGCTCTCATGAGCCGATGTTGATATTTTTATTTTTTCCTCGTTTTTCTTGGTTTCTCTTTTACTTGTTAGAGAAAACAAATGAATACTCTTCAAAAAAATAAGAACTTCAACCATTCCAATCTTTCTTTTCAAATTAGACATTATTATCTCTCCTTTTTTATTTTTTAAACTAGAAATTTCTATTAATAAATTTAACATAATCAAAGTTTTTGTCAATATGATTGTATGTTGACTATTAGCATTAATTTGTTATAATAAACTCTTATGGATAAAGAAAAAAAACCAAAAAAACTAAATAAAAAAAAGTTAGAAGAATTAGAAAAAGAACTTAAAGAATGTAAGAAATTAAAGGATGAATATCTAGCTGGTTGGCAAAGAACAAAAGCAGATTTTTTAAATTATCAAAAACAAGGAGACAAAAAAATAGAAACACTTTTAAATTCAGTTAAGATAGAATGGGCTTTAAGAATGTTAGAAATTCATGATAACTTAGAAAGAGCAAGAGAGCATATGCCTAAAGAATTAAAGAATGTTGATTGGGTTAAAGGGGTATTACAGATAGAAAATCAGTTTCATAGTTTTTTCAAAGAAAATAACGTTCAAAGAATAGACCCTGAAGGGGAACAGTTTGACCCTAATTTTCACGAAGCAGTTGACCAAGTAGAAATGAGAGGGAAAGAGCCTGGTACAATTATTAAAGTTTTAGAGAAAGGCTATATGCTAAATAACAGAGTTATTAGGCCGGCCAAAGTAAAAATAATTAAATAATTTTTAAAAAATATGTCAAAAATTCTAGGAATTGATTTAGGAACAACTTTTTCAGCAATGGCTTTGATTGAAGCAGGAGAACCTAAAATTGTTGAAAATAAAGAAGGGGCTAGAACTACTCCATCAATAGTCACCATAACCAAAAATAAAGAAAGACTAGTTGGTGTTTTAGCTCGTAGACAAGCTATTACTAATCCCGAAAATACTATTTTTTCGGTGAAAAGATTAATAGGAAGAAAATTTTCTGATGATGAAGTCCAAAAAGATAAGAAAGTTTTACCTTATGAACTTAGAAAAGCATCAGATGGGGGAGTAGAAGTAAAAATGGGTGAAAAGTTTTATAAACCTTTAGAAATTTCAGCTATGATATTGCAGAAGTTGAAGCAAGATGCTGAGGAAAAGATTGGAGAAAAAATTGAGGAAGCCATTATTACTTGTCCTGCTTACTTTGATGACTCTCAAAGGAAAGCCACTAAAGTTGCCGGAGAAGTAGCTGGGTTTAAAGTAAGAAGAGTTATTAA
>CAYUWK010000004.1:0-7094 GCA_964448435.1 uncultured Candidatus Saccharibacteria bacterium | reverse complement strand
GAAATAAAATTAAAACCAGAAGATATTGAGGAAATAGTTTTAGTGGGAGGGCAGACCAGAATGCCTAAAATTCAAGAAGAAATTAAGAAAATTTTTGGAAAAGAACCATGTAAAGAAATAAATCCTGATGAAGTAGTGGCTATTGGAGCAGCAGTTGAAGCAGGTATTTTGCAAGGAGATGTAAAAGATGTTTTATTATTAGATGTAACTCCCTTAAGCTTAGGCATAGAGACATTAGGAGGGATTAGTACGGCTTTAATTTCTAAAAATACTACAGTTCCTACTTCTAAAACTCAGATTTTCTCAACAGCAGCAGATAATCAGCCATCAGTAGAAATTCATGTTTTACAGGGAGAACGTTCCATGTCTAAAGATAATAAAAGCTTAGGAAGATTTATGTTAGATGGTCTTCCTTCTGCTCCTAGAGGAGTACCTCAGGTTGAAGTATCTTTTGATATTGACGCTAATGGAATTTTGAGTGTTTCGGCAAAAGATAAAGCAACTAATAAAACTCAGTCAATTAGAATTGAAGGTTCTTGTGGAGTTTCAGACGAGGAAATTGACAAGATGAAGAAAGAAGCTGAAATGCATGCTGCTCAAGATAAAGAAAAAAAAGAAGGGATTGAAGCTAAGAACATAGCAGATAATTTAGTTTATAGCTCTGAAAAAACCTTAAAAGAAGCAGGAGATAAGATTTCCGAGTCTGATAAAAAAGAAGCAGAAGAAAAGATTGAGGAGCTGAAAAAAGTAAAAGATGGTCAAGATGTTGAGATTATAAAAACAAAAACTGATGATTTGTCTAAGGTGATTCAGAAAATAGGAACTGAAATGTATAAAAAGGCTCAAGAGAAAAAACCAGAAGAGAAGAAAGAAGAAAAGCCAGAAGACAAAGCAGAGGAAGGAGAAACAGAAGAGAAAAAAGAGGGGGAAGACAAACCAAAAGATAAAGAGTAAATAATTTATTATGGATAAGGATTACTACAATGTATTAGGAGTAGCTAAAGATGCTTCTGCTACAGACATAAAAAAAGCTTATTATAAATTGGCTCATAAACATCATCCCGATAAAGGAGGAGATGAAAAAAAGTTTAAAGAAGTGAATGAAGCTTATCAAGTATTGTCTAATAAATCAAAAAAACAACAGTATGACCAATTTGGTCAGAACTTTGAAGGGGCTGGTGGTTTTCAACAGGGATTTGGTGGATTTGAAGGATTTAATAGTGCTGATTTTGGCTCTATAAATGTTGAAGATATATTTGGAGATATTTTTGGTTTTGGGCAAAGAGGCCGAAAGAAAAATGCTAACCAGGGAAGAGATATTGAAGTTAATATAGAAATTAGTTTGAAAGATGCTTTAAAAGGAATTAAAAAGAATATTTCTATTCCTAAGTTAATGTCTTGTAGCCGTTGTCAGGGAACAGGGGCCGAACCAGGGACAAAGTTAAAAGAATGTGTCACTTGTAGAGGGGAAGGCCAAGTTCAGCAAATTAAGAAAACAATATTTGGTTCTTTTACTACTTATATTGTTTGTCCAGAATGCCACGGAGAAGGTAGAATACCAGAAAAACCTTGTAATGTCTGTAAAGGAGAGGGGAGAATTAAAGGGAAAGAAGATATTGAAGTTTTAATTCCAGCAGGGATTGATTCAAATCAGATGATCAAGATTAAGAGCAAAGGGGAAGCAGGAAGAAGAAGCGGAAAACATGGCGACTTATATATAAGAGTTTTTGTATTGCCAGATTCAAGGTTTACCAGAAGAGGGGATAATTTATATTTAAATGTTCCAATTTCTTTTTCAATGGCTTGCATGGGAGGTACAACTGAAATTACTGACCTAGAGGGAAAAAAAATTTCTTTAAAAGTTCCTCAAGCAACTGAATCTGGAAAAGTATTTAGAATTTCGGGGAAGGGAATACCTCATTTTTCAAGCTTTAGTAAAGGAGATTTATATGTTAAACTAAAAATTGAAATTCCTAAGAAATTATCCAAAGAACAAAAAGAGTTATTAAATAAATTGAAAGAAAAAGAATTATAATTTGTTTTTTGGGTCCGTAGCTCAACTGGTAGAGCAGATCCCTTTTAAGGATAAGGTTGTGGGTTCGAGTCCCACCGGACCCACATTATAGATTAACAGGGTTTATTTCCTGTTTTTTTATTTAGATTTTTATTTGACATTTTATTAAAACAGTGTTAATATTAACTTGTTAAGTTAGTATGTATTCAGTGAGATTTGATCTTTAAAAAATTTTATGGATTGTTTTCTATGATAAAGAATAATGGTTTTTTTGGACAGTTGATTGAATAAGAGATTAAAAAAATTAAAGGAGGAAGAAAGAATGACAGAATTTTTATTGCCAATTGTTTCTGCAGTAGTACTTATTTTTGCTTTTATGTATTTTATTACACGTGGACGTAAAGGAGAATTGGGAGCATTTATTTCAGGTATACTTTTTGTTTTTTTGATGATTATTTGGTTTATCAGTTATTATGTTAGTATCGGAGACGTTGCTGATATGAGAGCTTTTGTCGATTCAACCAAGAGTGCTTACGAACATGCGATTATTTCAACTCAAGAAGTTGAGATAAAGGCAGTAAGTTCGATAGAATCATCTGCTTATCAGATATTAGATGCTGGAGATCTAGCTTATCTAAAACTAGGTTCACAAGCAGGTGAAAGGATAAAGGAACTTAGAGCTAAAGTAGAATGGTATAATAGAACATTGGAGAGATATAAAAGATATAAGAGTTTTTGGATCTCTCAAGGTTTTATTATTAGGGCTCCGGCAGACTTGATGCCCATTAGTTTTAAATGATAAAGAACAATCCTCAAAAGTCCAACTTTGTATTATCTTAGTTGGACTTTTCTTTTTAATTTATACAAATTTACTTGACAAATTCTTATAATTTGATATAATATTATTGATAATAATATATTAGTATTATTATTTTTAAAACTAAAGAGTCCCATGCTGGGTGCTTGATTAGAAGAGAAATTTCCTCCCTCTAATTTTAGCGCCCAGCACGGGACTTTTTTTATTAATATCGGATACTAACAGACTCTATTTTATCCTCCCCCTTGACAAGATATTTATTTTAGTATAATACGGAGACATAGATAAGTTTTGTTTTGTCCTACTCCTTGACAAGATATTTATTTTAATATAATCTTATTTGTACGAGCATAACATAAGTTAAATAATTAAACACTTTTTCGGGAGGAAAAAAGAAAAATTGTGTTTTATTTAAATAACGACAATTTAAAAGTAATTAACATTGGAACTAAACCCTCTTTAACATGAGCGGTTTTTTATTTTTTAAAAAGTAAAAATTAAAGCCATCCTCCGAGTGATCGGAGTGCGGAAAGTCAACGGGACTTAAAATAATTTTTAAGCCAGCCGGACTGCCAAAGAGAACATTGTAAAGTTCTACATAGGCAGTCCGTTTTATTTTGAATAAAATTAAGAAAATAAAAAATAAAAGTCGAAAAAATAAGAAAATTAGTTAGGGAGGAAAAAAATAAAATAAAAGGTCGGAAAATACAATTAATAATAAAAAATTATGACTAAAAATTTTTAATTAGTTTAAGCGTAATTGGAATTATTGCTGCAATGGCTATTGGTGGAACTATTGCTTATTTCAGCGATACTGAAGTTAGTGAAGGTAATACTATTTCAGCCGGAGTTATTGATTTAACGGTAACAGGAGCTGACAGTCTTGTATTACCATTTGAGCTAGAAGACATGAAGCCAGGATATGAAAAGGTTGTTACCAAGAAGATTATAGTAACAAGCAATCCTTCAAATGTTTGGATGAAGATAGGAGATTTTACCACTAATACAGGGACACAAACCGATGCAGAATGTAAAGCAGAAAAAGGAGATTGGCATCCTAATCGGGGTAGTGTGGGTGAATGTTCAAACATGGAAAAGGAACAAAATGATCTACATAATCAAATTTATTATGATTTGAGTGTTTGCATAGATAGCAATGACAATGGTATATGTGATAATAATGTTGACACAGTTATTTATTCCTTTGGAGAGAAAGATTTAGAGACATTGGCAAGCTTAAATAATAAGTGGATACCATTAAAAATGGACTTAGCACCAGATACATTTTTACTTGTTATGCAAAGTTTCCACTTTGATGAAGAAGCGGGTAATGTATATCAAGGGGATACTCTTACTTTCAACGAGGAATTTGTAGCATATCAGAAGGAAGCAACATCACCAACAGGCAATGTTCTTTATATGGAGAATAAAAATCCTGATACATGGAAGGCAATATACGGTGATACTATGAAGGGTGAATTAACATACAATTCTAAAGGAGAAACCTTTGATTATACTTTTAAAGGTGAGGGACTTGTTGATGCCAAGAAATATTGTTTGATTTACTACACAGATGAATGGCCAGGGAATGTTCCAGGTGCACTTATCGGCTCTGGTACAGCAGTTTCTGATGGTAGTTTAACATTTAGCGGAAATCCAAATTTGGGTATAGATTTACCTAATTCTGGTGATGGCAATTACCCAGCAGGAGCAAAGATTTGGCTAGTTCCTTGTGTTGATTACAATTCAGATGGAATGGAAACTGGACCAATGACTGCTTGGAACCCAGAGCAATATCTGTTTGAAAATAATCCTACCTTGATCCACTACGAAGACACGAACAAATAATTTTACCTTGATTTACTAGGACAACACGGATATATAATTCTGTTTTGATTATTAATGAATTTCCCCTGAACATTGTAGTCAGGGGAAATGATTAGCAATGAAAATATTAAAAACAATTTATTATATTTTTATCGTCTTTATTATAGCAATTGCGATTTTGCTGATGATTTCAGTTCTACCAATTACCGAAAATTATAAAATAATGGTTGTCCAATCAGGCTCAATGGAGCCTGTAATCAAAACTGGAAGTATTGTGATGATAAAACCAATGCAGGATTACAAGATTGGAGATATTATCTCTTTTGATCAAATAACTAGAGATAAAACACCAATTACCCACAGAATCTATGATATCAAAGTTACTGAAGGGCAGCCAATTTATATTACCAAAGGTGATGCTAATAATGCACCAGATACTAGAGAGATTCAAAAAAAGGATGTTTTAGGTAAAGTTTTATTTAGTATTCCTTTTATAGGTTATGCTGTAGATTTTGCCAAAAAACCTTTAGGATTTGCCATTATGATATTAATCCCAGCAGGGGCTATAATCGGAGATGAAATAAAAAAGATTTTTAAAGAAATTAAGGAGAATAAAATCGAAAATAAATGAAAAAATCTCTAACCAAAATTATTTGTTTATTGATTATCATTAACCTTAACTGGACTGGGCTTTTGGCTATTGGTCAAACTTTTGCTTATTTTAGTGATACAGAAAATTCTGTAGGTGATATTTTCCAAGCAGGTGTTTTAGATATGACCTTAAGGTCTGGTCAAAGTAATTTTGTCTCTGGGGCGGACAGCATGGAACCAGGCGATCAAGTGAATAGAGACATTTATGTTGGTAAAACTGCTTCCAGTTTAGCGTTAAAACACGATGTCAGTTTTGAATTTATTGATGGAGATGCTGATTTATGTGATCAATTAGATTTGAAAATTTCTTATGACCATTATCATGGACCACCAAGTGAAGGATATGCTAACCGTGATATGAGATTAAAGTACAATGACAAACTTTCTGCTTTAGCGGATTACAGAGATGACGATTTTGAAATTCCTCATCTTAACGATCAATTTGATATAGACCCAAGTGAAGGAACAGAACAATGGTTTTATTACAGCATTATTTTGCCAAATGATATTGCTGATTCTTTCCAAGGTAAAGTTTGCAATTTCAAATTTGTTTTTGATGGTTGGCAAACTAATTTACCTGATTCTTCACAAGGATTTACTGATACGAAAAAGATAGAAAGTACAATAAAAGTAGATTATTTAGGACCTCAAGTTGTTTTGAATGAATTTTTACCTAATGCTGAAAGCTACCCTGAATTTATTGAACTTTATAATAAAACTGCTTTTCCAATTAATCTCCAAGGTTATAAAATTGAAACAGACAATAAGCTAATTAATATAGACCCTACTACTACTGAACATTTTTCTGGAGGAAACACTACTATTCCTGCTCAGGGTTGGTTAGTTATTTCTGCGCCTATTTCTAATCCTCAAGGATGGGATGATATTTTAGACAATAGTTCAGGCACAGTTACTCTTTATACTCCAAATAATCTAGAAATGGACTCTTATACTTATGGAGATCCTAATACTAACGTTAACAATACTCCTGGCACAACTAATAGTACTTCTTCTGGCTCTGTGCCAATTGATAAATCTTATGCTAGAATTCCTGACGGAAGTGATAATTGGGTAGATCCTATCCCAACTCCTGGCCAACCTAATATTGTAGACAAAGAAAATGTAATTTTTGAAACAACTGTCCCAGAGTTCAATGAAGAAATAATAAACAACGAAGCGTTGCCAGTTGGAGGAGAGTTAGAATCTGAAAGTATAGATACGGGGACAAGTACACCAGAAGAACTTGTAATTATTGATGATCTTTTCTTGGCTTCTTCTCCAAATTTCTTGGATTTTGAATTAGAAGAAGAATCTACTTCTACTGCTAGTACTACAGAAGAAATAATTGTTAGTGAAGCAACTAGCACGGAGGCAAATACTACTGACATTGAACAAGAAGCTACAACTACTGAGGAGATAATAGTTACGGAAACATTGACCGAGACATCGGGGCAAACAACAGAAGATGTAGTTAAAGATGTAGTCGAAGAAATATTTGAAGAAGAGACAGTTGAAGAGATACCACTAGTTATTGAAGAACCAATTATTGAAGAAATAACTGATCAAATAGTTGATGAAACTATTGTTGATGTTGTAGAAGAACCAGAACCAGAACCAGAACCAGAACCAGAACCAGAACCAGAACCAGAACCAGAACAGATAGAAGAAGAGCCAATTTTACTAGAACCAGAGATAATAATTAATCAAGAATAAAATAAGAGCCAAGATGAAAATGAATAAATTTACTAAAACAATCTTAATTTCTTTAATCACTATTTTTAGTGC
>CAYUWK010000003.1:0-20192 GCA_964448435.1 uncultured Candidatus Saccharibacteria bacterium | reverse complement strand
CATCCTCACTTTCTCCTTCTTTGGTTGAAAATATTAAAGTGAAGATTGACGAAAATGAACTTACCATAAGAGAATTAGGAACAATTTCTTTAATTTCTTCTGGGAGTATGTTAATTCAACCATGGGATAAACTGTACATTCAACCAATTGAAAAAGCGATTAATAATTCTAATTTAGGAATGAATCCAGTAGTGTCGAAAGAAGGACTTAGATTATCTAGCCCAGCGCTTTCTCAGGATTATAGAGATAATTTAATTCACATATTAGCAGAGAAAAAAGAAAATGCTCGTAAAACAATCAGACACTTTAGAGAGGAAATTTGGAAAAAGATTCAAGATAATTTTAAAAAGAGCGAGATTAGAGAAGACGATAAATTCAAAGCTAAAGATGAACTTCAAAAACTAGTTGATAAATATAACGAAAAAATAGAAGAGATAACAGAGAGAAAGAAAAAAGAAATTCAATCATAATAAATTTATATTACAATTATGTTTTTTACTATTCTAATTATTCTCTTTTGCTTAATAAGTTTAATGGTCTTACATGAGCTTGGGCATTTTTTAATGGCCAAAAAGTTTGGAGTAGATGTTGAAGAATTTGGCGTTGGTTATCCTCCTAGAATTTTTGGAAAAAGATTTAGAGGAACCATTTATTCATTAAATCTTTTACCATTTGGTGCTTTTGTTAGGATAAAGGGGGAAGAAGAAAACATTGAAGATTCTAAAAGTTTTTCTCAGAAACCAATTTGGCAAAGGAGTTTAATTATTTTTGGAGGAGTTGGGTTTTTTTGGATTATTGCCATTGTTATTTTAACTTCTGTAGCATTTTTTTGGGGAATTCCTACGTCTGTTCCTGATAACTGGGAAGGTACACAGAATACAGAAGTTATGATTACTCAAACAATTGATAATTTTCCTGCTCAATTAGCTGGCATAGAAATGGGAGATAAAATAGTTAATTTTGATAAAATGGATAAATTCCAGAAATTTATTAAAGAAAATAAAGAAAAAGAAATAACTCTTAACATAAAGAGAGGAGAGGAGATATTTGATATTTATTTAACTCCTATTGTTTCTGATTTAAATGAGAACGAAGGGGTAATTGGAGTAGCTTTAGCTAGGGTTGCTAATATAAAATATCCTTGGTATGAAGCACCTATCCAAGGCGTTTTCATCACAGCAAAACAAACAATTGCTATTCCAATTATGTTTGGAACAATTTTTAAAAATGCAATTCAAGGAGAAAAAACACAAGGGGTTAAATTTGTTGGTCCTATAGGCATAGGCAAAATAATGACCGATGCCTTAGACCAAGGTCTAGTCAATTTTTTAATGTTTTTAAGTATGATATCAATCTGGTTAGCTGTATTTAACATTCTGCCTATTCCGGCTTTAGATGGAGGAAAATTATTATTTCTAGCCATAGAGAAAATCAAGGGCAAAGCAGTAAATCCGAAAACAGAACAGAAAATTACATTAATCTTTTTTGGTCTTTTACTCGGATTAATGCTTTTTGTTACAATAAAAGATATAATTGGATTATTTTAAAATAAATATATGCTTCAATCAAAACTTTTTACAAAAGTAAAAAAACAAATTCCAAAAGATGAAAAAAGCATAAATGGCATTTTACTAGAAAGAGCAGGATTTATCCATAAAGAAATGGCAGGTGCTTATAGTTTTTTGCCCTTAGGACTAAGAGTATTAACAAAGATTGAAAATATAATTAGGGAAGAAATGAATAAGATATCAGGGCAAGAAGTTTCAATGACTATTTTTCAGCCTAAGAAACTTTGGGAGGAGACAGGAAGATGGTCTGGAGAAATTGGGAAACAAGTAATGTATAAATGTGAAGGCAATAAAGAAATTGGGTTAGGACCTACTCACGAGGAAATGTTAACTAACATTATTCGTAGTTATATTAATTCATTTGAAGACTTACCAGTTTATATTTATCAAATTCAAACAAAATTTAGAAAAGAAGCTCGGGCTCGTTCAGGCATTCTTAGAGGGAGAGAATTTGAAATGAAAGATCTTTATAGTTTTCATACTTCAGAAGTTGATTTTCAAAAGTATTATGAAAAAACTAAAAAAAGCTATATCAAAATCTTTGATAATTGTGGAATTAAAGCAATTTTAACTGAAGCATCAGGGCATGGATTTACTAAAAACTTTACTCATGAATTTCAGGTGATTGCTGATGTTGGAGAAGATAAAATAGTCTATTGTCCTAATATGGACTTTTCTCAGAATAAAGAAATCTCTAAATTAAAAGCAGGGGATAAATGTCCTGTTTGCGGAGCGAAATTAAAAGAAGATAAGTCGATTGAAGCAGGAAATATCTTTCCATTAGGTACAAAATATTCCAAAGCGATGAATGCTTTATTCACGGATAGAGATGGTAAAAGAAAGCCAATTATTATGGGTTGTTATGGTATAGGTGTTTCTAGGCTAATGGGGACAATAGTTGAAATTCATCATGATGAAAAAGGAATAATTTGGCCTTCTAGCGTTGCTCCTTTTGATATTCATTTGATATCTTTGAAAAGTGGCGATGAAAAAATTAATAAAAAAATTAAAGAAAATAGTGAAAAACTTTATAAAGAATTAGAAAAAACAGGGAAACAAGTATTGTATGATGATAGAGAGAATAAATCAGCGGGTGAAAAATTTGCAGACGCTGACTTGATAGGCATACCGTATCGTCTTGTTGTGAGTGAAAAAACTTTGAAGAATGACAATGTGGAAATAAAGAAGAGGAATGAAAATAAAATAAAATTAGTAAAAATTAAACAAATACATAAACTTTTTAAATAATTAAGATTATTATGATGAATAAACTCTTTAGTAAAATATCTGAAGACATTGCAATTGATTTGGGGACTTGTAACTCTCTAGTTTATGTTAGCGGACGGGGGATTATCCTTAACGAACCTTCTGTTGTCGCTCTTAATGAGAAAACTGGACAAATACTTGCTATTGGTAATGAAGCTCAAAAAATGGTTGGCAGAACTCCGGCCCACATTAAAGCTATAAAGCCATTAGTTAGGGGAGTTGTTTCTGATTTTGAAGTGACTGAACAAATGTTAAAGTATTTTATTGATAAAGTCCGTAAAAAAAACTGGTTCTTTCTTTCTTCTCCTAGAATTATTATTGGTATTCCATGTGGAATAACTGAAGTCGAGAGAAAGGCTGTTTTTGATGCAGCTAAAAATGCAGGAGCGAGAGAAGTATTTTTAGTTGAAGAGCCAATAGCAGCAGCAATTGGAGCTAGATTACCTATTCAAGAAGCAAAAGGAAATTTTATTGTTGATATAGGAGGAGGAACCGCTGAAATAGCTGTTATATCTTTGGGAGGGATAGTTGTTTCTAAAAGTTTAAAAATTGCAGGAGATAAGCTTAATGAAGATATAATAGAATACATTGAACAAAAATATAAACTTTTAATTGGGGAAAGAACAGCTGAAAGAGTTAAAATTGAAATTGGAATGGTCTTTCCAGTAGATAAAAAAAGAGAAGCACCTGTTCGTGGAAGAAATTTAGTTACCGGGTTGCCAGAAGAAATTATTATTAATTCGGACGATGTTCAAGAAGCAGTAGAAAAATCAATAAATCAAATAGTAGAATCTATAAAATCAGTTATTGAAGAAACACCACCCGAACTTTTATCTGATATAATGGAAGATGGCATTTATTTAAGTGGGGGAGGGTCCCTAATTAGAGGTCTTGATGTTTTAATTAATAAAGAAACAAAAATGCCAGTTAAGACTATAGAAGACCCATTAACTTCTGTGGTTAGAGGGGGAGGCATTCTTTTAGAAGATATTGATATACTAAAAGCAACTTTAACTCAAACAGAATATTTAGAGCCACCTAAATAAAAATACTATATATGGCAATTAATGAAAAAGAAGTTCAACATATTGCAAAATTAGCACGCCTATATCTTAAACCAGAAGAAATTAAGAAAATGGGGAAACAATTATCCTTGATTTTGGATTATTTTAATTTACTAGAAAAGGTGAATATAAATAATGTAAGGGCTGATTCTGACTTAGCGGATAAACAAAAAAATCTGGACATAGAAGAAATAACCAGAAAAGATCTTGTTGTAAAAGCAGATAATACAAAAGAGATTATGCAATTAATACCTGAAAAAGAAGATTGTTTTGTAAAAGTTAAATCTATTCTTAATAAATAAAATGGAACTTTTTAATTTAACAATTAAGCAACTTCATAAAAAACTTCTAAATAAAGAAATATCAGCAGTTGAATTAACTAAGGTATTTTTATCTCAAATTGATAAAATTGATAAAAATATTAATGCTTTTTTAGATGTTTTTAATGAATCTGCTATATCTCAAGCAAAAGAAATAGATAAAAGGATTTCTGAAAAACAAGAAATATCGCTGTTAACCGGAATTCCGATGGCCTTAAAAGACAATATTTTAGTTAAAGATAAAAAATGTACAGCTGCTTCAAAAATACTTGAAAATTATATTGCTCCTTATGATGCTACTTGTGTTAAAAAATTAAAAAAAGCAGGTGCAATATTTTTAGGTAAAACAAATTTAGATGAATTTGCGATGGGTTCTTCAACTGAAAATTCTGCTTTTAAGATAACTCATAATCCTCAAGATTTGACCTGTGTTCCAGGTGGAAGCTCCGGAGGTTCAGCAGCAGCAGTTAAAGCAAATGAATGTGTATTTGCTTTAGGTTCTGATACTGGTGGGTCAATTCGTCAACCAGCTTCTTTATGTGGCACAGTAGGATTTAAACCAACCTATGGAACAGTTTCTCGTTATGGCTTAATTGCCTTTGCTTCTTCTCTTGATCAGATTGGTCCGCTTACAAAAAATATTGAAGACGCAGAGATAGTATTTGATTTAATAAAGGGGAAAGATAAAAAAGACTCGACCAGTATTGAGTTAGAATCTAGAAAATCGGATTTTAATTTAAAAGATATTAAAATTGGATTGCCAAAAGAATATTTTCAAGAAGGTATTGATCCTAAAGTAGAAAAAATAATTAAAGACTTTATTAAAAAAATAGAAGAACAAGGCCTGAATGTTGAAGAAATTAGTTTACCCCATACAAAATATGCTGTTCCTTGCTATTTTCTTGTTTCCTCTTGTGAAGCAAGTGCTAATCTTTCTAGGTATGATGGGATAAAATATGGAAAGTCAAATATGAAGGAAAAAGAATTGAATATTTTAGACACTTATCTAAAAACTCGTGGACAAGGATTTGGAAATGAGGTGAAAAGAAGAATAATGTTGGGGACATATGCTCTTTCTTCTGGATATTATGATGCTTATTATTTAAGAGCAGAAAAAGTTAGGACATTAATCAAGCAAGATTTTGAAAAAGCTTTTAAAAAAGTAGATATAATTTTAGCGCCTACTTCTCCATTTACTGCTTTTAAGATAGGGGAAAAAGTAGAAGATGCTCTTAGTATGTATCTTGCTGATGCTTTTACTACACCAAGTTCTTTAGCAGGTTTACCAGCATTATCAATGCCTTGCGGGGAAATAGATAATTTACCAGTAGGACTCCAAATAATTGGTAAAAGTTTTAAAGAAGACGAAATATTTAAAGCTGCTTCATTTTTTGAAAAAATTATTACTAATAATTAATTGTATATGGAAAATATAAATTTTAATGATTTCAACAAAGATGTTTTCAATATATTTAACTTAATTAATTCTTCTCAACTACAAGAAAGGATTTTTGTTTTTAAAATAATTTTTATTATTATTTCAGTAATTTTTATTCTTTTTATTATTTATTTTGCCTCAAAAACCAGTTATTTAAGATTATTATTTGTTGAAGATATGGAGAATTCTTTATCTTGGAAAGATTATGGACAAAACAAAGTTTTAAAAAAATGGAAAAAGATTAAAAAGAGATTGAAAAAAGATGATCATCTTGAACACAAACTAGCCTTAATTGAAGCAGCTAAATTATTAGAGGATATTTTAAAAAGAATGGGAGATACTAAAATAAGTTTAGCTGATAAATTAAGAGAATTAGAAATACACAATATTTATAAAGAAATTGCTGAAAATCCTGATTATAAATTGAAAAGAGAAGAAGCAGAAGAGGTTATTGGTATTTTCGAAAAATATTTAAGAGAATTAGAAGCATTTTAGTTTAAAAAATTGAGAGGTTAAACAAAGAATAAACATAGGGGGTTGAGTTCTTTTTTATTTTATTGTAGTATTAGCGACAGCGGGGTGGAGGAGTAGTACCTTACGGGGCCCATAACCCCGAGACGCCCGTGCAATTCGGGCCCCCGCGACAATAATTGCCGGTGTAGCTCAGTGGTTAGAGCAGAGTCTTCATAAGGCTAAGGTCGCAGGTCCGATTCCTGCCACCGGCATATATGCAGTCGTAGCTCAATTGGTTAGAGCATCCGCCTGTCACGCGGAAGGTTGTCGGTTCAAGTCCGATCGGCTGCGCCAATTAAAAGAGGCAACGATTATGTTGTCTCTTTTGTTTCTTCTGAAATGGTTTAATCAATAACATAAACTTTTACGGGTTTGCATCCCCAGTTTCTTGCGATATTTATATTATCTACATATATGTCACAATTTGATCTATCCCATTTTAAATCTTTTTTATTTGCTCCTCTCACATCAGCAACTTTGAATGGTCCAGTGTCTTCCACTCTAAAGTAACCGATTGGTTCATCTTCCATGCTTGTAATATATATATTTTGACCAAGCGCTAGAAGAGAATTAATTTTCCATTTTCCATTTATTAAATCTACATTTATGGCTACAACGCCTTTTTTTACTTTTGTGTTTGTGGCGGTGTATCCATCATCTAGCCTTGGGCTAATACATTCTGGATGTCTAGTATAAGCGGTTGTTGTCATGTAATAATATTCAGATTTATTTGTAATTGGTTTGTTAAAAGTATAATCTGGCAGAAATATATAATCTTTAATTATTAAGATAATTAAAACAAATAGCAAAAGAATAATAATCTTTTCCATCGTTCTAAACAACTTGTCTCCCATTTCTTTCTCCTTTTTAATGTGCTAATTAAGTAGTTATCATACTAAATATAGATTATTTTGTCAAACAAAGATTGACTTTTTTATTAAAGTCTTATATAGTATATAAAACGAATAAGTTAATTTATGCGTTTTTATTTCTTTGTTATTTAAAAACTTAAATAGGAGGTTAAAAAATATCAGAATTTGAAAAACTTATAATGGGATTAATATTGATGATAATAATATATCTTTATACATTAATAATTGGATAATTAAGGAGGTTTTTATGGATAAGCATGTTTGTCTAGCAGTGGTTTATAGGAGGAGTTTATTGCTTGTTAAAAGAAAGAGTATGTTAGTATTACCGAGGAAAAAATTGAGACAAGAAGAATTAGAAGTAGATTGTATTTTTTATAGAATCATAAAAGAAATTCCAGGATTGAGAATAAACGATTTAATACCTCTAGGAAAATTTAATGGAAAGAACCTTTTGCGATGGAATCCTATCAAAGATAGAATTTACATAGCAAAAGTTGAAAAGGATTTTTTTGATAATTCTTCTCAAGCAGAAAATAGAATAAAATGGATTAAAAATTTAAGGGAAGACAAAATATCAAAAAAAACAAGAAGAATATTTTGTATTCTAAAAAACGAGGGATGTTTATAAGACATCCCTCTTATTTTTGGGGATAAAATTGATTGATTTTGCTTAAAAATTAAGTTAAAATAAGACATAGAAGTACAATATATATATGAAAATTTCTTATAATTGGTTAAAAAAATATCTTAAAAATAAATTACCTGAACCAAAAAAATTAATGGAAATTTTGACTTTGCATAGTTTTGAAGTAGAAAGTATACAAAAAAAAGGAAGTGATTGGATATTAGATGTAGATATTTTACCAAATAGAGCCCATGATTGTTTGTCTTATATTGGGATAGCAAAAGAAATTTGTATTCTAACAGGGAATGAATTTAAAATACCAAATACTAAATTCCAAGAAGATAAAAATTTAAAAGGAAAAAACATAATCAAATTAGAAATTGAAAACAAAGATGATTGTTTGCGTTATTCAGCCCAAGCAATTTTTGGAGTTAAAATATCTTCTTCCCCAAAATGGCTTCAAGAAAATCTTAAAAATTGTGGACTTCAACCAATTAATAATATTGTTGATATAGGCAATTATGTAATGCTTGAAACAGGACAGCCGATACATGCTTTTGATTTGAGTAAGATTAATAAAAAGATCATAGTTAGGAGAGCTAAAAATGGAGAAAAAATTAAAACCTTAGACAATAAAATTTATAAATTGGATAAAGATATTTTAGTAATTGCTGATCAGAAAGGAGCCATAGGTATAGCTGGTATAAAAGGAGGGGAGAGTACTGGAATTAGTCTGGATACAAAAAATATCCTTATAGAAGCAGCGAATTTTAATAGAAAAGTAATCAGAAAGGGTTCTCAAAAATTAAGGTTAAGAACAGATGCTTCTTTGAGATTTGAAAATGGAATGGATCCTAATTTAATTGATTTTGCTCAAAAAAGAATGATTTCTATGATAGAAGAAATTGCTAAAGGTAAAGTTCCAAAAGGCATGATTGATTTTTATCCTAAAAAAATATTACCTAAAAAGATAAAACTTGATTTGGAATATGTCAATAAATTATTAGGCGTTACAATCCCTGAATTAAAAGTAAAAGAAATTTTTAAAAAACTTAACTTTAAATTTAATAAAATTGGGAACGATAAAATTATAGTAGAAATACCAACTTCAAGAATAGATATTTCTATCCCCGAAGATTTAATAGAAGAGATAGGAAGAATATATGGATATAAAAATATTCCTTATTTATTTCCAGAAGTAATTTTAAATCTTCCTAAAAAAAATCTCAAAGTTTTTTGGCGAAAACAATGTCAAGATATTTTAAAAGAAAGAGGATTTTCAGAAGTTTATAATTATTCTTTTATTAGTCAAAAACAAAAGGAATGCTTTAATTTAAAAAATGATGAATTATTTGAACTTAAAAACCCAGTAAGTGATTTGAACAAATATTTAAGACCAAGTTTAATACCTAATTTACTTAAAAACACAAAAGACAATTTAAAGAGCTTTGATAAAATTAATATTTTTGAATTTGGCAATATTTTTATTAAAAATCAAAAAGTTTCAGAGAAAAGTGTTTTAACGGGTATTTTGTCTAAGAAAGAAGCAAAGAACGAATTATTTTATGAATTAAAAGGGATTGTAGATTCTTTGCTTAATAAATTAGGCATAGTTGATATTTATTATGATAATTATGAGCCGACTTCAGAATTATCTTCTTCTTATTCTTGGTATTTAAAAAAATGTGCAGAAATTAAAGTTGGGAATAAAGAAATTGGATTCTTAGGACAAATAAATCCAAAAATTATTAAAGACTTAGAAATAAAACAAGAAGTTTTTGTTTTTGACCTTGATTTAGATATATTATTTAAATTATTTTCAAATGAATATGAGTATAAACCAGTATCTTTTTATCCAGCTGCTATAAGAGATATATCTATTCTGACACCTCAAGGAACTAAAGTTGTTGAAGTTCTAAATATTATAAATAGAGCAGGTGGTATATTAGTTAAAGATGTCGATCTTTTTGATATATACTCTGGTGAGGGGATTATTCAAGGAAAAGAAAATTTTACATTCCGTATAATTTATCAAGCCAATAATAGAACATTGTCTTCTAAAGAAATTGATGATCTTCAAGAGAAAATAATTAAAGCATTAGAACAAAATATAGAATGGGAAGTAAGAAAATAAATATGGAAAAAATAAATAAAAAAATAATTAAAAAAGAAGAATACACAGCTAAAGATATTTATGTTTTGAAAGGACTTGAACCTGTTCGTAAAAGACCTGGGATGTATATTGGTTCAACTGGTGCTTCTGGTATACATCATTTAATCTGGGAATGCATAGACAATTCTTTGGATGAGGCAATGGCTGGATATTGTAAAAATATTCAAATTTATTTATTACCTAATAATAGGATAAAAACAGTAGACGACGGTAGAGGTATTCCAGTTGATAAACATCCCCAGACTGGTAAATCAGCATTAGAAACAGTAATGACAACATTACATGCAGGTGCTAAATTTGGAGGAAAGGCATATCAGGTTGCTGGGGGATTACACGGAGTAGGAGTTTCAGTTGTTTGTGCTTTATCAAAATATATGACCGCAGAAGTTTGTAGAGGTTCAGAAAGATATATGCAAGAATATTCTGAAGGAAAACCAAAAACAAAAGTTCGTAAATTAGGAGCTTGTGAAAAAAGAGGAACTACAATTACCTTTGAACCAGATGCTACTATTTTTGAAGAAGTCAAATTTGATATTAAAAAGATTTTAAATCATCTTCGCCAACAAGCTTATTTAACTTCGGGAGTAAAAATAACTGTTTATGATCAAAGAGATTCTTTAAATGATCTTGTTTATAATTTTTATTTTGAAGGAGGATTACGTTCTTATGTAAAATATTTAGTTGGTGAAGCAGAAACAAGAAATAATAATGTTTTTTATACCAAAAATGAAAAACAGGGAATTTTAGTTGAAGTTGCACTTCAATATGCTCAAGAAATGGAAGCATTAGAACAATCTTTTGCAAATAATATTTTTACTGGAGAAGGTGGTTCTCATCTTACTGGTTTTAGAACAGCTCTAACAAGAGTGTTAAATGATTATGCTAAAAAAAATGGATATTTAAAAGAAAAAGATGAAAACTTTACAGGGAATGATGTTAGAGAGGGGCTAATAGGTGTTGTTTCAATAAAAATAAAAGAACCACAATTTGAAGGACAAACAAAAGCAAAATTAGGAAATCCAGAAGCTAAATTAGCAGTTGAACAGGCTTTGTCAGAAGGATTAATAGATTTCTTAGAAAGGAATCCTCAAGATGCAAGGGCGATAATAGAAAATTCTCTCATTTCAGCTAAAGCAAGAAGAGCTGCTAAAGCGGCAAGAAGCACAGTTTTAAGAAAAGGTATTTTAGGTGGCTTAAGCTTACCCGGAAAATTAGCTGATTGTTCTTCTCGAAAGCCGGAGGAATCCGAAATTTATATAGTGGAAGGGGATAGTGCTGGAGGCAGTTGTAAAATGGCTAGAGATAGAAGATTTCAAGCGATATTACCTTTAAAAGGTAAGATTTTAAATGTAGAAAGAGCAAGGCTTGATAGAATTTTGACATCTGAAGAAATAAAATCATTAATTATTGCTCTCGGCGCTGCTATTAGCCAAGATTTTAATATAGACAAGTTAAGATATCACAGAATCATTTTAATGTCTGATGCTGATGTTGATGGGGCTCACATAAGAACTTTACTTTTAACCTTATTCTTTAGATATTTTAGAGAAATTATTGAAAAAGGATATCTTTATATCGCTCAACCTCCACTTTATAAAATACAATTTGGTAAAAATATAGAATATGCCTATACAGATGCTGATAAGGAAGAAATACTTTCTAATCTTGAAAAAAAAGGATCAATTAATATAAATATTCAGCGTTATAAAGGGTTGGGGGAAATGAACCCAGATGAGTTATGGAACACAACTATGGATCCCGAAAATAGAACTTTGTTAAGAGTTGAGATAGAAGATGCTAAAGAGGCTGATCATATATTTGATGTTTTAATGGGTAAAGAAGTTTTTCCTAGAAAGAAGTTTATTCAAGTTCATGCTAAAAAGGTAAAAAACCTAGATATTTAAAAAATCTTTATTTCTATTGACAAAATACACAATAGGGTCTAATCTTATATCATATATAAAGCCCCTTAGGGCTTTTTAAAAAACGATGAAAATTATTAATTTTTTAAGTAGAAAATTTGAAAATATAAAACTTTTTTTTAAGGAAGTTTATATTGAAGCAAAAAAGATTGATTGGCCAAGTCGTAATGAAACAATTAGATATACTTTAATTGTTCTTACGATTTCTATTTCAGTTGCAATTTATTTAGGTGGTTTGGATTTTATATTTATGAAAATTATAGGAAGATTTTTTATTTAAACATTAGAAAATTATAAAAAAGATTTTTTAATATGCCAAAACAAGAAATACAACAAGGTAGAAGATGGTATGTTTTACATACTTATTCTGGGTATGAAGATGCTGTGGCAAAAAATTTGAAACAACGGATAGAGAGCCTAGGAATGGAAGATAAAATCTTCAATGTTCTAATACCTAAAGAAAAAAAGATTAAAATAAAAAACGGTAAAAGAAAAACTATTGAAGAAAAAATATATCCAGGATATGTTTTAGTTGAAATGATAGTTACTGATGATTCTTGGTATGTTGTTAGAAACACTCCAAGAGTTACTGGCTTTATCGGAGCTGGTACTACTCCTGTTCCAGTTTCTTTGAATGAAATTAAAAGTTTAAAAAGTAAATTAGGTACAGAATCTGCTCAATATAAGATAGATGTTACAATAGGGACTTTAGTTAAAATTAGTGATGGACCTTTTAAGGATTTTGAAGGTAAAGTATCAGAGATTGACGAAACAAAAGGAAAATTAAAAGTTTTAGTAAATTTGTTTGGGAGAGATACTCCGGTTGAAGTAGATTCTTTGCAAATAAAAAAGTTATGAAAAAAATACAAAATATAGTAAAAATACAAATTCCAGCTGGTAAAGCAACGCCTGCTCCTCCAGTAGGTCCGGCTTTGGCACAATATGGGATAAATATCTCAGAGTTTTGTCAAAAATTTAATGATATTACAAAAGAACAAATAGGTTTTACAATTCCAGTAGAAGTTTCTATTTATGAAGATAGAACATATGATTTTAAGGTAAAATCTCCTTTGGCCTCTGAACTCATAAAAAAAGCTATAGGTATTGAGAAAGGGTCTGGTGTACCTAATAAAACTAAAGTTGGAAAAATTACTAGAACACAATTAAAAGAGATTGCTAATAAGAAATTATCCGACTTAAATACTAAAGACATTAACCAAGCGATCAAGATTATAGAAGGAACAGCAAAAAATATGGGTATTACTATAGAATAATTTTAAGTTTTTTTGGCAAATGGAAAAAAGATTGTCAAAAATTGAATATTATTTGAATATTGCTAAGGAAGTAGCTCAAAGATCTACTTGTCTCAGAGCAAAGATTGGAGCAGTTATCCTTAAAGATGATGCTATTATAGCTACTGGTTATATTGGGGCTCCAAGAAAAACTAAAGATTGTTTAGAAAGAAATTTATGTTTAAGAGATAAACTTAATATCCCTCATGGAGAAAGATATGAATTATGTCGTTCTGTGCATGCCGAAATGAATGCGATTATTAATTCCGCAAGAGCAGGAGTTTCACTTTTAGGAGGAGATATGTATATATGGGGAGAAAACAAACAAGGGGAATTGATTAATGCATTTCCCTGTTTTATTTGCAAAAAAATGATAATCAATGCTGGATTAAATAAAGCAATTTGTTCTAAAAAAGATGGAACATATAAAATTTTTGAAATTTCAAAATGGGCTAAAGAATGGAGAGAAAATGATATTTCTGATGATCAATTTAAATATGGAGATAATTGATTATGAAAAAAAATATTTATCCTGGAAAATTTATTGTTATTGAAGGGTTAGATGGTTCCGGGCAAAGCACAGAAACAGCTTTTTTAAGAGATTTTTTAATAAAAAAAGGTTATAAAGTTTTAACAACTAAGGAACCAACAGATATTTCAGAAGCAGGTAGAAAAATCAAACAAGTTTTAGAAGAAAAAGAGGAAATTTCTTCTTTAGAGTTGCAAAAGTTATTTGTTGAAGATAGAAAATATCATTTAGATAATATTATTATACCTAGTTTAAAAGATGGAAAAATTGTTATTTCTGATAGATATTTTTTTTCTACTTTTGCCTATGGTGTTTCAGATGGTCTTGATTTAAAATTGTTAATAGAGATGAATAATGATTTCTTGATACCAGATTTAACATTTTTTCTTAATGTCAATCAAGATATTTGCATAAAAAGAATTGAAAAAAGAGGAAATAAAAAGACACTTTTTGAAAAAAAAGAAAAATTAAAAAAGGTTTACGAAAATTATAAAAAAATAATAAAAAACTTTGAAAATGTTTATTCTATAAATGGCGAATTATTACCAGATAAAGTTTTTGAAGAAATTAAGCAATATGTTGAAAAAAAATGTTTCTAAAATAATTGATCATACAAATATTAGACTTTCGGCTACAGAAAAAGACATTAAAAAAACATGTGAAGAAGCTAAAAAATATAAATTTAGAAGTGTTTGCATAAATCCAGAATGGGTATCTTTGTGTTATAAAGAACTAAGAGATACGGATATAAAAGTTGTTGTTCTTATAGACCCTCCTATGGGTTTAAGTTCTCACTCAAAAAGGGTTGAAGCATGCAAAAAAGCAAAAAAAGATGGAGCAGATGAATTAGATATTGTTATTAATATTATTGATGTTAAATATGAAAGATTTGATGAAGTTTTAGAAGATTTAAAAGATATTACTAAAATTTTACCCACCAAAGTAATAATTGGTTCAGGTTATTTAACAGATGGAGAGATTGAAAAAGCATCTGCTTTGGTTAAAAAATCAGGAGCTTTTTGTGTTAAGACAGCAACTGGCAAAGATCCACTAGAAAATATTGAATTAAAAGAAAAAGCAAAACATCTTCAAATTATGAAGAAAGCAGCACCTGGTTTAAAAATTAAAGCATCTGGCAAAATTAAAACATTGAAGGATGTGGAAATGATGGTTAATGCTGGAGCAGATATAGTGGGCACAAGTTCAGGAGTAAAAATGATGCAACAAAAGAAAAAATAAAAATGAATTATTATCCTACAATTGGCTTGGAAATACATGCCGAATTAAAAACAAAATCAAAAATGTTTTGTTCTTGTAAAAATGACTCAGATGAAAAAACTCCAAATATAAATATTTGCCCTGTTTGTATGGGACATCCTGGTACTCTTCCTATAGTAAACTTAGAAGCAGTGAGAAAGGTTATTAAAACAGGAATAGTTTTGAATTGTCAGGTTAATAAACGTAATTATTTTGAAAGAAAAAATTATTTTTACCCTGATCTTCCAAAAGGATATCAAGTCACACAATATGCGGTTCCATTAGTTAAAAATGGTTATCTCATAACGCCGATCAAAAATAAAAAAATTAGAATTGAACAAATTCATCTTGAAGAAGATACAGCAAGATTAATACATAACAAAAAATTTTCATTAATAGACTTTAATAGAGCAGGTATTCCATTAATGGAATTAGTAACTGAACCAGACATTCATTCTGCTGAAGATGCTCATGAATTTGTTAAGGAATTACAATTAATTTTAAGATATCTTGATATCTCAGATGCGAACATGGAAAAAGGCGAAATGAGATGTGAGGTTAATATATCTTTAAGCAAAGATATAAATAAAATGGGGACCAAAGTAGAGATAAAGAATCTAAATTCCTTAAAAGTAGTTGAAAAGGGGATTGGATATGAGATTAAAAGACAAACTCAAGTTTTAGAGAATAATGGAAAAATAGTTCAAGAAACGAGAGGATGGGATGACCAGAAAGAAATTACTATTTCTCAAAGAAAAAAAGAAGAAGCTCATGATTATCGCTATTTTCCAGAGCCAGATATACCGGTTTTAAATTTAGACGAAGAGTTTTTAATTAAAATTAAAAATGAAATTTCAGAATTACCCCAAAATAAAAGAAAAAGATTTCAAAAAGAATACGGAATAGACGAAAAAAGTATTAACATTCTGATCTCTAATAAAGAATTAGGAGAATATTTTGAAAAAGTGAATTCAGAATTAAGAGTTTGGGTAAAAGAAAAAAAAGATAAACTTAAAATTACAGATGAAGAATTTAAAAAACTTACTAAGTTATCTTCAAACTATATTATTACGGACTTACAATCGTTATTAAAAGGGAGTCTTTTCCAAGAAGATAAATTTTCAATTACTCCTGAAAATTTTGCAGAATTTGTTAGTATGATTTATACTTCTGAAATTTCGAGTAAAATAGCTAAAATCTTACTTAAAGAAATGTTTAAAAAAGGAGGGGACCCTTCGCAAATTATGAAAGATAAGAATCTCAAGCTCATAGACGATGAACAAGAGATTGAAAATATTGTTAAAGAAGTTTTAAAAGAAAACCCTAAACCAAAAGAAGATTATAAAAAAGGCAATGAGAATGTATTACAATTTTTAATTGGTCAAGTTATGTCTAAAACAAATGGAAAAGCAGAACCGGAAAAAGTTGCTGAAATTTTTAAGAAAATATTATTTTAAATATGGATAAATTAGTTCAAAAAGTAATTTTTGGGGAAAAAGATAAAGATAGAAAAAAAGCAATTACAAAGATTATAAAAATTGCCAATAAAAAAGGTATATGGCTAGAATCTACCCAAAAATTATATGAAGAAATAGCAAAAGGAAATTGTAAAGGATTTACAGTCCCAGCAATAAATATTAGAACTTTGACCTTTGATTTTGCAAAAGCAATTTTTAGAGCCGCTCACAAAGAAGATGTAGGGGCTTTTATTTTTGAAATAGCAGCATCAGAAATAAATTATACATCGCAATCGTTAGAAGAATATATTGCAGTTATTTTAGCCGCTGGAATCGAAGAAAGATTTAAGGGACCTATTTTCTTTCAGGGCGATCATTTCAAAGTCAATGTAAAAAAATATCTTTCTAAAGATAAAGAACAAGAACTTAAAAAATTAAAAGATTTAGTAAAAGAAGCGATAAAAACAGGTTTTTATAATATAGATATTGATTGTTCAGGATTAAAAAATATAAAAGAGAATTCTTATCTAACCTCAGAATTAACTTATTTTATTAGAAAAATACAACCTGAGAAAATAACTATTTCTATTGGAGGAGAAATTGGACAGATAGGGGACAAAGATACTACTGTTAAAGAACTAGAAATATTCATGGATGAATATCAAAAATATCTTTCTAAATATGGAAAATTAAAAGGTATATCAAAAATAGCTGTTCAAGCTCGTACTTGTCATGGTGGGATTGTACTTGCGTCAGGGGAACTAAAAGAAATAAAAGAAGATTTCCCAATTCTTAAAAAACTATCTATAAAAGCAAGGGAATATAAAACAGCAGGCATTGTTCAACATGGTGCTTCTACTTTATCTAAGAAACATTTTTCTCATTTCCCAGAAAGTGAAGTTTGCGAAATTCACTTAGCTACAAATTTCCAAAATATAATTTACGAAAGTTCTTATTTCCCTAAACATTTAAAAAAAGTAATTTATGATTGGATAAAAGAAGAATTTGCAAAGGAAAAAAAAGAAACTGACACAGAAATTCAGTTTTTATACAAATTTAGAAAAAGAGCATTAGGACCTTTTAAAAAAGCAATTTGGGATATCCCAAAAGTAAATAGAAATAAAATTTCAGAACAATTAGAAAATGAATTTATATTTTTGTTTAAAGCGCTAAAAGTTTGCCAGACCAAAAAGCTAATAAAAGGAGTTTATCCTAAAAAATCTCGTAATAAGTTTTTTGCTTTTTTATAATCTGTTATCCATTTAACATTTTTATCTTTTTTAAACCAAGTCATTTGTCTTTTGGCAAAATGTTCAATATCTTTTTGAAGCGAATAGATCATTTTAGAACGATCTATTTTTTTTTGTAAATATAATGCTATCCATTTATATTCTAATCCAAATCCTTCTAACCTCTTCCAACTAATTTTTTCTTCTCTTAATCTCTTTACTTCTTGTATCATCCCTTCCTCTAATCTTTTGTCTAATCTTTTTTCTATTAGTTTATTCGTTTCTTGTTTTGATTTCTTAATTCCTATAATTAAAGAGTCAAACTTAACTTCTTTTTTTAATATAGGAACTTTGCCTAGTTTTTTAGCAATTTCAATTGCTCTTATTAGTCTTCTTTTATTTTTTTTATCTATATTTTTAAACCTTTTAATATCTAATTTCTTTAGAGTTTCAGAAAGTTCTTCACATGACTTTTTTTCTAATTTTTTTCTCAAATTCCAATCAGGACTTAATTTTGGAAATGTCCATGTTTCAAGTAAAGAATAAATATAAAAAGGGGATCCACCAACTAAAAAAGGTATTTTATTTTTTTTAGATATTTTGTCTATACTTTTTAATGCTAATTTTTGGTATTGAGCTACAGAAAATTTTCTATTTGGAGAAACTATATCTAAAAGATAATGTGGAATTTCCTGCATTTCTTTTTTTGTTATTTTTCCTGTTCCAATGTCCATTCCTTTATAAACCTGCCTTGAATCAGCTGAAATAATCTCTCCATTAAATTTTTTAGCTAATTTTATAGAAAGATCTGTCTTTCCTGATGCCGTAGGACCCAATATTACAATTATTTTTTTATTTTTCATATTTATAACCGTTTAATCCCCATGGACTAGAATTTTTAATTTTTATATTAATAAATTGTCCTAATAATTTTTTAGGTCCTTTTAATTTAATGCTCTTATAATCAAAAGATTTCCCGAATAAAAATCCATTTTTCCATTCAGTAGGAAGAACTTTTATAATTTTACCTATATATATTTTATTCTTTTCTAAAACAGTTTGTTCTAAAATTTTATTTAATATTTTCCCCCTTTCTTTTTTTTCGATATTAGAAATACTATCTTTTATTTTAGATGCTAATGTTTCTGGTCTTGGAGAATATTTATTGATATAAATCATATCATATTTAATTTGTTTTAATAATTTAGCAGTATCATTAAATTGTTTCTTTGTCTCTCCTGGAAACCCAACAATAATATCGGTAGAAAGGACTATATTAGGAATCTTTTTTCTAATTTTTTTAATGATTTCTTTATATTTTTCAATCGTATGTTTCCTATTCATCTTTTTTAGTATCTGATTATTTCCTGACTGAACTGGCAAATTTAGATAAGGAGTAATTTTTTCACATTTTGCCATAGTATTAATTAATTCATCCGAGAAGTCTTTTGGGTTTGAAGACGTAAATCTAATCCAAAAATCCCCAGAAATTTCATTAATCATTTCTAAAAGTTTAGAAAAATTGATTTTTGGAGTCTGAGATTTATAACTATTAACATTTTGTCCCAATAACCATATTTCCTTATATCCATTTTTGATTAAAGTATTAATTTCTTTAATAATATTTTTAACTGATCTATGAACAAGAGGTCCTCGAACATGAGGGACTACGCAATATGTACAAAAATTATTACATCCATTTGAAATAGGAACATAAGCTACTTTAGCTAAAGAATATTTTGGATCAATATCAAGATAGCATTTGGTGTTTGGTGTTTTGTATCTATTGTTTAGTATTTTTGGCCAGTTTGGTAAATCTTTTATGTCTAGAACAAAGTTAAAGTATTCCTTAAATTTTCTTTTATCTTTTTTTAGGATACAACCAGTCAAAATAGTAATTAGTTTAGGATTATAATTTTTAAGTTTGTCAAATTTTTGTTTAAGTCCATATACTCTATCAACGGCAGATTGTCTTATAGAACACATATTGACCACAATTAAATTAGTCTGATCTATCTTAAAGACTTGCTTATGTCCGATATTTTCTAAAAAACCAGCAATTCTTTCGCTGTCTGATTTATTCATTTGACATCCGAATGTAATTATAAAATATTTTTTATTCATTAAGAGTATTATTTATTATCAGCTACTTTAGTATAAAATAAAAGTGCCTCGGGTTTGTTTGAAATTAAAAATCAAATTTTTACCTAAGGCACCTTTTTCTTTTGCTGAAATTTATTTTTCCCCAAAGGTTTTTATCCTTTGAATATTTTTCTTTTATGTTTTCTAAGAAGCTTTTGAAAGCTCCTTTGAAACATAAAATTGTATTCTCAAATTCTTTCTTTTGGCTTTCCTTAGAAATACCTAATTCGTTTTCTAGCTTATTCATTGATATCCCAGAAAGAAAAACATTCAAGAACTGAAAATACTCTTCTCTTATCTTTTTTATAATTTTTTCACATTCTTCATCTTTAAAGATTCTTTCTTCAGAGAATATTTTAGGGTTTATCCCTTCTTTTTCTGCTATTGATGGGGTGTTTTCTTTTATCGTAAAACGAATCATTATATGACCTCCTTTTATTTTAGCAAAAGATAATTAAAAAGAACTACTTCTTATTTTCTATTTTGATTGTAGTATCTTTTATAAATTTTGTCAAGGAAATTGTT
>CAYUWK010000002.1:18846-20639 GCA_964448435.1 uncultured Candidatus Saccharibacteria bacterium | reverse complement strand
GCTCACATTGACGCCGGAAAAACAACAGTATCCGAGCGGATTTTATTTTATACAGGAATTAGCCATAAGATTGGAGAAGTTCATAATGGACAAGCAGTTATGGATTGGATGGTTCAAGAAAGAGAAAGAGGAATTACTATTACTTCTGCCGCTACTACTTGTAAATGGAAAGATTTTTGGATAAATATTATTGATACTCCAGGACATATTGATTTTACGGTAGAAGTCCAAAGCTCATTAAGAGTATTAGATGGGGCAGTAGTTATTTTTGACGGAGTAGCAGGAGTTGAACCACAATCAGAAACAGTTTGGCGTCAGGCAGATAAATTTAATGTTCCTCGAATTTGTTTTATAAATAAACTAGATAGAACAGGAGCTGATTTTGAAAGAAGCTTTAAATCAATTTTAGATAAACTTTCTCCTAACGCTGTAGCTGTGCAAATCCCAATTGGTAAAGAAAGTGACTTACAGGGAGTTATTGATCTTATAAAAATGAAAGCAATATATTTTGAGGGTGATTTTGGAGAGAATGTGGTAGAGAAAGAAATTCCAGAAGAATTAAAAGAAAAAGCAGAGAAAGCCAGGAAAACTTTAGAAGAAAAAATTGCAGGAGAAGATGAAAAATTATTAGAAAAGTTTTTAGAGAACAAAGATATTTCCAATGAGGAATTAGAAAATGTTTTAAGAAAAGCAGTTTTAGGATATAAACTTATTCCTGTATTTTGTGGTTCGGCTTTGAAAAATAAAGGAGTTCAACCATTACTTGATGCAGTTTGTAACTATTTACCAAGTCCTTCTGATCTTCCTCCTATAGATGTAATTGATCCTAAAACAAATGAGCATGTTGAAAGAAAAGCAGATGATTCAGAACCATTTTCAGCTCTGGTTTTTAAAATAGCAGCTGATCCTTATGTAGGAACTTTAAATTATTTCAGAGTTTATTCTGGCTCTCTAAAAAAAGGTTCTTATGTTTGGAATTCGGTTTCTGAAGAAAGAGAAAGAATTGGGAGAATTTTAAAAATGCATTCCAATGAGAGACAAGACATAGAAGAAGCTTTTGCAGGGGATATAGTCGCTGCTGTTGGTTTTAAAAATACTTCTACTGGGCATACTCTTTGCGATGAAGAGCATCCGGTTATATTAGAAAAAATTACATTCCCCGAACCAGTTATTTCTATTCGGATTGAACCAAAATCAAAAGAAGACCAAGAAAAATTGATTATGTCATTAAAGAAATTATCAGAAGAAGATCCTACTTTCAGACAAAAGGAAGATTTGGAAACAGGAGAAACAATTATTTCGGGAATGGGTGAATTACACTTAGATGTTTTAGTGGATAGAATGAAAAGAGAATTTAATGTTGAAGCAAATGTTGGGAAACCTCAGGTTGCTTATAAGGAAGCAATTTGTAAAGAAGCAAATGCTGAAGGTAAATTTATTCGTCAATCTGGTGGAAGAGGGCAATATGGTCATGTTTGGTTAAAAATAAAACCAAAAGAAAGAGGAGAAGGATTTGAATTTATTAATAAAATAAAAGGAGGGACAATACCACAGGAATTTATTCCGGCTGTTGAAAAGGGTGTAAAAGAAGCAACTGACAAAGGAGTTATGGCTGGTTATCAAATGATAGATGTAGAGGTTACCCTATATGATGGTTCTTATCATGAGGTTGATTCTTCGGAAATAGCTTTTAAAATTGCAGCTTCTCAGGCATTCCAAGCAGCTTGTCAAAAAGCTGATCCAATTATATTGGAACCAACTATGAAATTAGAAGTTGTTATTCCTTCAGATTT
>CAYUWK010000002.1:0-18746 GCA_964448435.1 uncultured Candidatus Saccharibacteria bacterium | reverse complement strand
GGAGAAAAAATTATTTTAATGGAAAAAGGAAAACCAGTTGTTGTTTTAATGTCTTTTAATACTTATCAAAAAGAATTCAAATCTATTAAGCCAGAGAAGACATATAACAACGGAAGAATCAATCAAGAAATGAGAAAAGAATTAACCATAGATGACTTACCTTTTTAACATTTACTTGACTTTATTTGATAAATAAATATAATAGATATATTAACTAAATTAATTAATAAATAAATAAAAAAATATGGCTAAAGAAAAATTTGAGAGAACAAAACCACATTTAAATATTGGTACTATTGGTCATGTTGATCATGGTAAAACTACCTTAACAGCTGCTATCCTTAAGGCCACAAAATTAAAAGGGCTTAAAGGATCAGATAAATCTATTGAAGATATTGATTCAGCTCCAGAGGAAAAAGCTCGTGGCGTAACGATTAACATTTGTCATACTGAGTTTGAAACAGAAAAACGTCATTATGCTCTTATTGATTGTCCAGGTCATGCTGACTACATTAAGAATATGATAACTGGAGCAGCTCAGATGGATGGAGCAATTTTAGTCGTTTCTGCTACTGATGGTCCAATGCCTCAAACAAAAGAACATCTTTTGTTAGCTAAACAAGTAGGATTGCCATCATTAATTGTATTTTTGAACAAGACAGATCAGGTTAAAGATCCAGAGATGTTGGAATTAGTGGAATCTGAGATTAGAGAACTTTTAAAGAAATATGAATTTCCTGGAGATGAAACTCCAATAATCAGAGGTTCAGCATTAAAAGCATTGGAAGAAGATTCTTTAGAAGGAGAAAATACTAAACAAATTGTTGAATTAATAAATAAAGTAGACGAATATATCCCTGAACCTGCAAGAGATCTTGACAAACCATTTTTAATGGCCGTAGAAGATGTATTCTCAATTGAAGGAAGAGGAACTGTTTGTACAGGTAGAGTTGAAAGAGGAATAGTTAATTCTGGAAATGAAGTAGAGATTTTAGGAATAAGAGATGTCCAAAAAACAACAGCAGTAAGTATTGAAATGTTTAACAAGATATTAGATGAAGGAAAAGCAGGTGATAATGTTGGTATTCTTCTTAGAGGTCTTAAAAAAGAAGATGTTGAAAGAGGACAGGTAATAGCAAAACCAGGTAGTATTACTCCTCATTCTGAATTTGAAGGAGAAGCATATATTTTGACTAAAGAAGAAGGAGGACGTCATACGCCATTCTTTACAGGATATAAACCTCAATTTTATATTAGAACAGCAGATGTAACTGGAGAAGCAGCTTTGCCAGAGGGAACAGAAATGGTTATGCCTGGAGACACAGCTAATCTTAAGATTAAGTTAATGTGTCCAATAGCACTTGAGGAAAAACAAAAGTTTGCTATTAGAGAAGGGGGAAGAACAGTAGGAGCAGGAGTTGTATCTAAAATTATAAAATAAAGAAAATCGCTCACTAGACTAACAATAATTGTTGTTTAGTATCAAATAAAAAGATGCCAGTAAAACAGAAAGAGGAAATAAAATCCAAACTTAGGATTAAGCTTAAATCCTATGACAATAAGGTTATAGATAACAGCGCGCGCCAAATTATTGAAATTGGCTTGCGAGCAGGTGTTAATATTGTGGGACCAACCCCATTACCAACTGAGATTCATAAATATACAGTGAATAGATCAAGTTTTGTCCATAAGACTGCACGAGAGCAATTTGAAATGAGGGTCCATAAAAGATTAATAGAAGTCTTAAATCCTAATCAAAAGTTTATTGATAATTTAAGAGATTTAACACTCCCCGCAGGAGTAGAAATTGAGATAAAGACAATGTAATCTTTAATTGATGTAATTTGCCTTAAGAGCTGGGCAATGCCCAGTTTTTTAATAGTTTTATGTTTATATTAGGAAAAAAAATAAAGATGAGTCAAATATTTGATGAAGATGGCAAAGTGATTCCAATCACCCTAGTTGAAGCAGGTCCTTGTTTTATTACTCAAATAAAAGAACAGAAAAAAGATGGATATAATGCATTGCAAATTGGATTTGAGAAAAAGAAGAAAGTAAAAAAAACAGATAAAAATAAAGAATTTCATTATTTAAAAGAAATTAGAAATCCTGAAGAACAAGAATCAAAAGTAGGAGATAAAATTGATGTTTCAATTTTCAAAGAAGGGGATAAGGTAAAAGTTTCTGGAATTTCCAAAGGAAAGGGTTTTCAGGGAGGGGTAAAGAGATGGGGTTTTCATGGTAAAAGTGCTACTCATGGTGTTAAACATGAACATAGAACATTAGGTTCAGTCGGAAGTACAGATGCAGCTAGAGTTTTTAAAGGTAAAAAAATGCCAGGAAGAATGGGATATGAGAGAGTTACAAAAAAGAATTTGAAAATTGCTAAAATAGATATAGAAAATAATTTGATAGCTATAAAAGGAGCTGTGCCAGGAAGGCCAGGAACTTTATTAGAGATTGCAAGTCAATGAAATATCCAATTTACAATGGAAAAGGGGATAAAGATAAAGAAGAAATAACTTTACCTGAAGAAGTTTTTGGAATTAAAGCAAGCCCTGATTTAATTCATCAGGTTTTTGTTAGTCAAATGGCTAATAAAAGACAGTCAACGGCACACACTAAAGGTAAAGGAGAAGTTAGTGGAGGAGGCAAGAAACCTTGGCAACAAAAGGGGACAGGAAGAGCAAGAGCAGGTTCAAACAGATCTCCAATATGGACAGGTGGGGGTGTTACTTTCGGACCAACGAATCAAAGGAACTTTAAAAAAATAGTTCCTAAAAAAATGAAGAGAAAAGCATTATTAATGATGTTAAGTTCAAAAGTAGAAGAAAAATTACTTATTGTTCTAGATAATTTTAAAATAGAGAAACCAAGAACAAAAGAAATTTTAAATATTCTTAAAAAACTTCCATGTGGAGCAAAGAATTGTTTAGTTGCTTTGTCTGAACCAGATAAGAATTTATTTTTAGCAAGTAGAAATATTCCTAAAGTTAAAGTTATTGAAGCAAGAAATTTAAGTTGTATTGATTTACTTTCTTATAAATATCTGGTAATACAGAAAGACGCGATAAAAAAGATAAAAGAAACATTTAAAAAGTAATTATGGCTATATTTGATTTTTTGAAAAAAGAAGAAACAAAGAAAGAAATTGAAAAACCAAAAAAGGTAGTTAAGAAATCAGTTGTTAAAAAAGAGAAAACTCCTTCGCCTATTAAAGTTGTCGAAAAAAAGATAACAGCAAAACCAAGTTTGCATAGATATTCTAAGCATTATGAAGAGGGATATAAAGTATTAAAGAGTGTGCATATTACAGAAAAAGCTACTGAATTAGCAGAAAAAAATCAATATATTTTTAAAGTTTTTGAAAATACCAATAAACAGGAAATTAAAAAAGTTGTAGAAAGCATATATAAAGTTGATGTAGTGTCAGTTAGAATAATAAATATTCATAGAAAGAAAAAAAGATTAGGCAAAAGTATTGGATGGAAACAAGGATATAAAAAAGCAATCATAAAAGTAAAGAAAGGACAGGAAATTGAGATATTGCCAAGATAATATGAAAACATATAAACCTACAACTCCATCAAGGAGAAACATGACTGGAACAGATTTTTCAATGCTAACCAAGAAAAAACCAGAAAAAAAACTTTTAAAAGGATTAAAAAGAAAATCTGGTCATTCAAGTAAAGGAAGAATTAGTGTTAGACACAAAGGTGGAGGAGCTAAAAGACGTTATAGAATGGTTGATTTTGGACAGAAAAAGATAGATGTTTCTTCCAAGGTTATTGCTTTTGAATATGACCCATTCAGATCTTCATTCATAGTTCTTTTAGAAGATGGCGACAAAGAGAAAAGATATATTTTATGTCCTCAAGGTTTAAAAATTGGAGACAATATAGAATGTTCAGACAAAACTAAAGTATCTATAGGAAACAGAATGAAATTAAAAAATATTCCTTCAGGTACAGTAATTTATAATATTGAAATAGAACCAGGCAGAGGAGGAAAGATTACTAGATCTGCTGGAACATCTGCTCAGATTTTAGGACAAGAAGAAAAATATACCCAATTAAAAATGCCTTCGGGAGAAGTAAAAAAAGTTTTAGGAGAATGTTTTGCTTCAATCGGAGAAGTTTCAAATCCAGAACATAGATTTATTAAATTAGGAAAAGCTGGGAGATCAAGATGGAAAAGAAGAAGACCAACAGTTCGTGGATCAGCCATGAATCCAGTTGACCATCCTCATGGTGGAGGTGAAGGAAGATCTCCGATTGGGATGCCTTATCCAAAAACTCCATGGGGTAGACCAGCTTTAGGAGTTAAAACAAGAAAGAAAAAATGGACAGATAAGTTAATAATTAAAAGACGTAAAAAGAAAAAGAAGTAAAATATTATGTCAAGATCAATTAAAAAAGGTCCTTATATAGATGAGAGATTACTAAAAAAGCTTTCTAATATAAAAAAAGGAAGCAATACCATTATTAAAACATGGTCTAGAGCTGCGGTTATTACTCCGGAAATGGTGGGATTTATTTTTGGTGTTTATAATGGAAAAGAACATGTGCTTGTCCAAGTAATAGAAGATATGGTAGGGCATAAACTTGGTGAATTTTCAGCGACAACTAAGTTTATAAGACATGGAGGTAAAATGCAAAAAGGACTTGATCAAAAAAAGAAAAGTTAGTAAATTATTATGAAAGCTACTGCAAAATTAAGTTATATAAGGATTGCTCCGAGAAAGATGCGTCTTTTAGCAGATTTAGTCAGAAATAAAAAAGTTGACAGAGCCATGGTTCTTTTGGATTTTAATTTGAAAAAAGGAGGTGTTCCTTTGAAAAAACTCTTAGCTCAGGCGATAGCCAACGCTAAAGATAATTCAGAATCAGGAAAACAATTAGATAGTTCTCTTTTTTATGTATCAAAAATTACAGTTGACGAAGGTCCAAAACTTAAAAGATGGAGGGCTAGAGCCAGAGGCAGAGCTGCTAGAATACATAAAAAAACATCTCATATCACAATAGTTGTTGATGAAGTTAAAGGGGATAAAAAAGTAAAGAAAGTTATTACAGAAGTAAAAGAGAAAAAAGAAACTAAAATTATAGATAAGGAAAAAATAAAAACATTTAAGCCAGAAAAGAGAGAAAAGTTTAAACCAGTTAAAGAAACTAAAGGATCAAAAAGAGTTTTTCGTAGAAAAGCATTTTAATTAAGTTATTATGTCACATAAAGTTCACCCAAAATCATTTAGAATAAGGAGAATGGCAGACTGGCTATCCAGGGGTTTTTACGGTAGAAAACCATTTAAATATTTAAAAGAAGATTTTATAATTAGAAGATTTTTAAATGAAAAATTAAAAGAAGCAAGTATAGAAAATGTGGAAATTGAAAGATCACGTTCTTCTGTTAAAATTATTATTAAAACATCAAGACCAGCTTTAGTTATTGGAAGAGGAGGAGAAGCTATAGAAAAATTAAAGAAAGTATTAATTCAAGAATTAGAAAGAAAAAAAGATGATAAAACAGAAATAAAGATTGAGGTGCAGGAAGTTAAAAATCCTTGGTTATCTGCTGATATTTGTGCTGAATGGATAGCACAACAAATTAAGAGAAGAATCAGATTTAGAAGAGCTTTAAAAATGGCTTTAGGAAAGATTATGTTGCAAAAAGAGGCTAAAGGAGCTAGAGTACAAGTCTCAGGTAGGTTAAATGGAGTAGAAATGTCAAGAACAGAATGGTTAAAAGAAGGAAGAATGCCTAGACATACGATAAGAGCAGATATAGACTATGGAACAAGTTCAGCTTTTTGTACTTATGGAGCCATAGGTGTTAAGGTCTGGATTTATAAAGGAGATAAATTTGAATAAAATTTGAATACTATGTTTGAACCAAAAAAAATGAAACACAGAAAATGGCATAAGGGAAGATCAAAAGGGATAGAAAGAAGAGGGACAGAGCTTTCTTTTGGTAGTTTTGGTTTAAAAGCAGTATCAGCCAAATGGATTACTTCTGCTCAACTTGAAGCATCCCGAAGAGCTATTATTAGATATTTAAAGAAAAAAGGGAAACTGTGGATTAGAATTTTTCCATCAAAACCAATTACGTCAAAAGGAGATGAGGTTCCTATGGGTGGAGGAAAAGGTTCGGTTTCTCATTATGTTTTTCCGATTAAACCAGGTAAAATTATTTTTGAATTAGATGGCGTAGAAGAAGAATTGGCTAAAGAGATTTTTAGAAAAGCTTCGGATAAACTTCCAGTAAAAACAAAGTTTTTGAAGAAATAAAAATATGAAACAAAAAGAAAAAATTAGAGATTTTTTACGCTTATCAGAAAAAGAACTTTATAAGATTTTATCAGATAAAAAAGAAAAACTTCGTCAATTTAAGTTTGATATTTCTGCTGGAAAGTTAAAGAACGTAAGAGAAGTTAGAGAAACAAGAAGAGATATTGCTAGAATTTTAACTATATTAACTGCTAGAAGTAAAAAAATAAATAAGCCCGAAAGGGCAAAAGAAGATGCCTAAAAAAAGATTAAAAGGAACAATTGTTTCCAATAAAATGAAAGATACGGTTGTGGTTAAAGTTGATAGAATTAAAGAGCATTCTAAATATAAAAGAAGATATAAAATTTCAAAAAAGTATAAAGCTCATGCTGAAAAATCTGAATTTGGAATAGGAGATAAAGTCGTAATTCAAGAATGTAAACCAAAAAGCAAAGATAAACATTGGAGAGTTATTGAAACCATTAAAACAAAAAACAATGATTCAACCACAGACAATATTAAAAGTAGCTGATAACACAGGTGCTAAAATAGTGCAGTGTTTTAAGGTTCTTGGGGGCTCAAAAAGACGCTATGCCAGATTAGGTGATATTATAGTTGCTGCAGTTAAAAAAGCAGAACCAAGACGCCAAGTTAAAACACATGAAGTAGTTAAAGCTGTGATAGTAAGACAAAGAAGTCCTTTTCGTAGAAAAGATGGTTCTTATATTAGATTTAGCGAGAATGCATGTGTTATTATAAACGATTCTAAATTACCAAAAGGTAACAGAATATTAGGGCCAATTCCAAGAGAATTGAAAGAAAGGGGTTATGAGAAAATAACTACTTTGGCAAAAGAAGTAGTATAAAATAAAATGAAAATTCAAAAAAACGATCAGGTTTTAATAATTAGAGGGAAAGATAAAGGAAAAAAATCAAAAGTATTGAGAGGACTACCTAAAAAGGAACAGATTTTGGTTGAAAATATCAATATAAAAAAAGTGCGTAAGAAACCTAAAAAATCTGGAGAAAAAGGACAAACAGTTGAAATTGCTTTTCCAATATATGCGTCTAATGTAAAATTAATTTGTCCAAAATGTGGAAAACCTGTTAAGGTTGGTTATAGTAAAACAAAAAGCAAGACAAAGGTTAGAATTTGTAAAAAATGTGGAGCAGAATTATGATTAAATTATTAGAAAAATATAAAAAGCAAATAGTTCCAGAAATGATGAAAAAGTTTGGCTATAAAAATATTATGGCTGTGCCTAAAATTGAAAAAATAGTAGTAAATTCTGGATTTGGCAAGAAAATTATTGGAAAGAACGGGAAAGATAGAGAAAAGATAGAAAAACATATTTTACAAGAATTGTCTGTTATTACAGGGCAAATGCCATGTTTGCGAAAAGCCAAAAAATCAATAGCTACTTTTAAATTAAGAAAAGGAATGTATGTTGGAGCAGTAGCAACTTTAAGAGGAAAGAAAATGTATGATTTTATAGAAAGATTAATTTCTCTTACTTTTCCTAGGACGCGTGATTTTAGAGGGATTGACTCTAAGTTTGTTGACCAGAGGGGAAATCTTTCTTTAGGATTCAAAGAACATACTGCTTTTCCAGAGATATCCGCGGAAAGAGAAAAAAGTATTTTTGGTTTGGAGGTAACTATAGTAACAAATAGCAAAAACAAAGAAGAGGGATTAGAATTATTAAAATTAATTGGTTTCCCAATGAAAACAAAATAAAATGGCTAAAAAATCACAAATTATTAAATCAGCTAAAGATCCTAAGTTTAAGACGAGAATAGTAAGACGTTGTTTTAGGTGTGGTAGAGTGAGAGGATACATGAGAAGGTTTGGGTTATGTAGAATTTGCTTTCGGGAATTAGCAAATAAAGGAGAAATTCCTGGTATAAAAAAATCATCTTGGTAAAATTATGACAGATCCAATAGCAGACATGCTCACTAGAATACGTAATGCTCAAGCTGTTTCTCACGAAGCAGTTGAAATTCCTTTTTCTAAGTTGAGAGAGGAAATTGCTAAAATTCTAGAAGAGCAAAAAATTATAAAAAAATTAGAAGTAAGTAAAAAGAAAAATAATAAAATATTAAAATTGTTTTTGAATTATGACAATAAATTAGGAACAATTAATGGATTGAAAAGGATTTCAAAACCTGGACAAAGAATTTATAGTAATTTGAAAGATTTGGGTAAAATAAAAAGAAAATCAGGCATCCTAATTATTTCTAGTTCAAAAGGTTTAATAACAGACAAACAAGCAAGAGCAAAAAAGTTAGGAGGAGAAGTTTTATGTGAAATTTGGTAACTAATCATTTAATGTTATGAGTCGTATTGGCAAAAAAAATATAATAATACCAGAAAATGTGGATGTGAAAATAGACCACAGAGATATCACGATAAAAGGGCCTAAAGGCGAAATTTTTCATGAAATTCCTTGGATTATTGATATTGAAATGAAAGATAAAGTGATATCATTAAAACCTAAAAAAAGAACAAAGCAAAGTTCAGCTCTTTGGGGGCTTACCAGATCACTTCTTTTTAACTGTGTCGAAGGAGTTACTAATGGATTTGAAAAACAACTTGAATTAGTAGGTATTGGCTACCGTGCTAATGTTGAAAATGATAAACTTGTTTTAGAAGTTGGTTTTTCTGATAAAAAAGAAATAGAAATTCCGGAAGGTATAGAAATTTCAGTTAAAAAAAACATAATTACAATATCTGGAATTAATAAACAACAAGTAGGAGCAATTGCAGCTAAAATAAGAAGTGTTCGTCGTCCAGAACCGTATAAGGGGAAAGGAATTAGATATGTAGGAGAAAAAGTCAGAAGAAAAGAAGGGAAGAAGGCACTGGCAAGCACTTAATCAAATAGTTTATGTTAATAAAACAAGAAAAAAGAAAAAGAAGACATAAAGGTATTAAAAACAGAACCAAAGGAACTTCCAAAGTGCCCAGACTTTGTGTTTTTAGATCAAATCAGCACATATATGCTCAGTTGATTGACGATGAAAAAGGAAAAGATATCTTAAGTTTAAATGATTTAAAAATTAATAAAAATAAAAAAGAAAAGAGTCCTCTAACCGGTAAAAAAGCTTTAGCTTGGCAGATAGGTAAAAAAATTGCTGAAGAATCTATTAAAAAAGGAATTAAAGATGTCGTTTTTGATAGAAGTGGGTATAAATATCATGGAAGGGTAAAAGCAATAGCTGATGGAGCCAGAGAAGGGGGACTTAAATTTTAATATATAAAAAATGATAGGTAAATTTAATAAAAATAAAAGAGAGATAAAATCAGAGTTTGATTCAAAGATATTATCTTTAGATAGAGTTACGAGAGTAACGTCTGGAGGTAAGAAATTGAGATTTAGAGTTTGTATGATTTTGGGAAATAAAAAGGGAAAGATTGGTTTAGGAATTGCCAAAGGAAAAGATGTTTCGCAAGCAATGGAGAAAGCTGAAAAAAAGGCCAAGAAAAATATGTTTGAAATTCCTTTTATGGAAGATTCTATCCATCATGAAATACAAGCAAAGTTTGAGGCATCTGTTGTCTTACTTCGTCCTCAAAAAAAGGGAAAAGGTATTATTGCTGGAGGTCCAGTAAGAGTAATTTGTAATTTAGCTGGAATAAAAAATATTTCTTCTAAAATTTTATCAAGATCAAAAAATAAGATTAATAATGCTAAAGCTACCATGAAGGCATTAAAGACATTACAAGTTAAGAATAAATAATCTAATATGGAAATTCATAAATTAAAACCAAAACAGAAACCGAAAGAGAAGAAAAGAATAGGCAGAGGAGGCAAGAGAGGAACTTACTCTGGTCGTGGCTTGAAAGGACAAAAAGCAAGGTCCGGGCATAATATAGAACCAATTATTAGGAAATTAGTTAAAAAGTATCCTAAATTAAGAGGATATAATAATTCCCAGACAAATAAAAAAGTTGTTACCGAAATAAACATTGCAATTTTAGATAAAAAGTTTAAAGATGGAGATAAGGTTACTCCCGAGATTTTAGTTGAAAAGAAAATAATTAGGTCTGTTAGAAAAAAAATACCCACAGTCAAGATTTTAGGACAAGGGGAGACTAAGAAAAAATTAATTATTAGCTGTTGTAAAATTTCTAAAACAGCAAAGGAAAAATTAGAAAAAACTAAATCAATAATAAAAATATGAATTGGTTTGGAAAACTTATTTTAGTTTTTAAAGATCGTCAACTTAGAAAAAAAATACTTTTTGTTTTATTTATCTTCTTTGTTTTTCGTTTAGCTGCTAATATTCCTATTCCGGGGATAGACACAGAGAATTTACAAAGATTTTTTGGTGAAAACCAAGTTTTTGGATTATTAAATCTTTTTACAGGAGGAGCCTTAAGCAAGCTTTCTATTGTAATGCTTGGGTTGGGTCCATATATTACAGCTACAATTATTTTACAATTATTAACAATGATATTTCCAGCATTTGAAAAGCTATATAAAGAAGAAGGGGAGCAAGGTAAGCAAAAATTTAATCAATATGCCAGAATGGCTACTGTTCCTCTAGCTATATTGCAAGGTTATAGTATGTTGATTTTATTCCAGCATCAAGGAATAATTAGTTCTATTTCTCCTTTATTATTATTAACATCAATCTCAACTATTACCGCTGGAGCAGTATTTTTAATGTGGCTAGGAGAATTAATTTCCGAGAAGGGAATCGGTAATGGAGTATCTCTTTTGATTTTTGCTGGTATAGTGGCTAGAACGCCAATGGAAGTTCAAAATATTGCTGCTAATTGGGATCCTTCTAATTTGCCATTATATATATTATTTCTTGCTGTTGCTTTAGTTATTGTTGCCGGAGTTGTTATGGTTAATGAGGGCAGAAGAAATATACCGGTTTCTTATGCTAAAAGAGTGAGGGGAATGAAAATGTATGGTGGTTTTTCTACTTATTTACCTATAAATGTTAATCCAGCTGGAGTAATACCTATTATATTTGCTTTAAGTATCTTACTATTCCCAGGAATGATTGCTAATTTTCTTTCTGGTTCGGGGAATCAACTTTTAGCTGGAATTGCTCAAGGTATTAATAATTTTTTACAGAATGCTTGGATTTATGGAGCATCCTATTTTGTTTTAGTATTTCTTTTTACATATTTTTATACTGCTGTTACTTTTGATCCAAAAACAGTTTCTGATAATCTTCAGAAAATGGGAGGATTTATACCTGGCATAAGACCTGGGGTTTCTACAGCTAAGTTTTTACAGCATATTTTATATAAAATTCTTTTTATTGGAGCAACATTTTTAGGAACAATAGCTGTTATGCCTTCTATTATTCAGGGGACAACAGGCATTGGAGCTTTTGGATTTTTAATTGGTGGAACGGCATTGTTAATTATGGTAAGTGTTGTTTTAGATATGTGGCGTCAGATTAAAGCTCAAATAGAAATGAAGGAGTACGAAAAATTTTAATATTATTATGAAAAAGAAAATGGTTATAATTTTATTAGGAGCACCTGGTGCTGGCAAGGGGACACAAGCAGGATTATTAGCTGATAAGTTGGGATTATATTATTTTGAAACAAGTAAAATTTTAGAAGAATCTTTTAATAGTCCTCAAAAACAAAAATATATTAAAGTTAAGGGAGAAAAATATTTTTATATTCATGAAAAAGATTTATGGACAAAAGGAATTTTATGTAGTCCGCCATTTGTAAGTTATTTGGTCAATGAAAAAATAAAACAACTTTATAAAGCAGGAGAAAATTTAATAATTGCTGGTTCACCCAGAACATTGTATGAAGGGAAAGAAATAATGCCAGTTTTGGAAAAATTATATGGGAAGAAAAATATTAAAATTATTCTAATTCAGGTTTCAGCTCAAGAATCAATCTTTAGAAACTCTCATCGGCGTATTTGTGAATTAATGCGCCATCCTATCTTATATTCTAAAACAACGGAGAAGCTTAAATTTTGCCCGTTAGACGGTTCAAAATTAATTAAAAGAAAAGGACTAGATGATCCAGAAACCATAAAGATTAGATTGGTTGAATATGAAAAAAGAACATTGCCCTTGGTTGAATATTTTGAAAAAAGAAAGTTAGATGTTAAAAAAATTAATGGTAAAGGTTCAGTTTCTAATATCTTTACAATAATTCTAAAAGCATTAGGTTATAAAAAATAAATGATTATAATCAAATCTGAACAAGAAATTGAAATAATGAGACAAGCAGGTAGAAAATTAGCAGACGTCATAAGAGAATTGAAAGATAGAGTAGAGATAGGAATTACTACTAAAGAACTAGATAGGGCTGCTGAGGCCCTTATTTTTAAATTTGGAGCAGAACCAGCTTTTAAGGGATATGATGGCTTTCCAGCTACCTTATGTACTTCAGTCAATAAAACAATTGTTCACGGAGTTCCTTCAGATTATCAATTAAAAAACGGCGATATTCTATCCCTAGACATAGGTCTTAAATATAAAGGTTTTTTTAGTGATATGGCAATTACATTGCCAGTTGGCAAAGTTAAACCAGAAATTCATAAATTAATTGAGGTTACCAGAAAGTCTTTAGAATTATCAATTAAAGCAGTTAAAGTAGGGATTACTTTTGGAGATATTGGCGATTTAATTGAGAAATATGTTAAATCTCAGAAACTTGATGTTATTAGAGAACTTTGTGGCCACGGGATTGGTAAAGATCTCCATGAAGATCCTCAAATTTTAAATTATAAAGAAAACAGAGAAACTCCGGAAATTAAATTAGGAATGGTTTTTTGTTTTGAGCCAATGGTTACAGCAGGGGACTGGAGAATCAAATTGTGTTCTGATGGATCTGGTTGGCAAACACAAGATGGTTCTTTATCTGCTCATTTTGAACATACAATCGCTGTAACTAAAAATGGTCCGGAAGTTTTGACAAAATTGGAATAATCTATAAACTATCATAAACTAGACCCTTCTGGAATTAATCCAGAGGGGTCTTATTTTTTTTAAAAATCTGTTATAATAAGACAACATGAATAAAAAAACTAAGACTTATTCAGAGTTTCGTTATGACCTTGTTTCTAAAGACTGGGTTCTTATAGCTTCTGAAAGAGGCAAGAGACCGGGGTCATTTAAAATGAAGAAAAGGAAAATAATAAAAACTCCTAAATCAAAATGTCCTTTTTGTCAGATAGAAACTCAGAAGAAACCAACTTTAATTTTTTCTCAGGGGAAAAGTGTATCTCTTTCAAAAGGCATTCCTAAAGATTGGACTACTATTGTTATTCCTAACAAATACCCAGCTGTAAGCCCTTTAAGAAAATTAAAAGAATATTCAGAAGGTAAGTTTTACAAAAAAATATCAGCAACAGGTTTTCATGAATTAGTAATAACTCATAGTCACGAAAAACAAATACCTCAATTTAACATAAACCAAATAAAGGAATTAATAGATGTTTATCAAAGTAGGTATTTATCTCTTAAAAAAGAAAAATTTGTTAATTATATTTCTATTTTTCATAATTATGGTGTTGAAGCTGGTGCATCTGTAGTCCATCCTCATTCTCAGATAATAACAACTCCTCTTATTGACAGCGACCTTAATGGTGCTCTTGAAACTTCTAAAAAATATTTTAATAAAAATAAAAAATGTCTTTATTGCGAAATGATAAAATTAGAAAAGAAGAAAAAAGAAAGAATTGTTTTTGAAAATAAAGATTTTTTAGTATTATGTCCTTTTGCCTCAAAATCAGCATTTCAAATGATTATAACTCCTAAAAAACATCTTTCTTATTTTGAGAACATAACAGAAGAAGAAAAAATATCTTTAGCCGAAGCATTTAAAGTTGCTTTTTCTAAATTTTATAAAGCACTTTCTAATCCAGCTTATAATTTTTATTTACACACTGCTCCTTGTGATGGAAAAAAACATAATTATTATCACTGGCATTGGACAATATTACCTAAAACAGCAACTATGGCTGGTTTTGAGATTGGAACATGCATGGAAATCTCTTCAATAAAACCGGAAACATCGGCTCAAATTTTAAGAAAGGCATAAAAAATATGAAAAAATTTATTATAGGTAACTGGAAATGTAATCCAACTACTGAAAAAAAAGCAAAACAACTTTTTTATTCTATTAAAAAAGGATTAAAAAATAGAAAAGGCACAGAGATTATTATTTGTCCTCCTTTTTGTTATTTAGGAATACTTAATAATAATTTATCTTTCATTAAACTAGGAGCCCAAAATTGTTTTTTTGAAGATAAGGGAGCCTATACAGGTGAAATTTCTTGTGAAATGTTAAAAAGTTTAAAATGTAAGTATGTTATTATAGGACATTCCGAAAGAAGAAAAATATTTGGAGAAACAGATGAAATGATAAATAAGAAAATAAAAAAAGCATTAAAGTCTGGGCTTGAGTCTATATTTTGTATTGGCGAGACCATGGAAGAGAAAGATCAGGGTAAAACATTTAAAATTTTAGAAACAGAGATGAGGAAAGGGTTAGAAAAAGTATCAAAAAAAGAAATTGAAAAAATAATTATTGCTTACGAACCAATTTGGGCAATAGGTAGTAATAATTCTTGTGCAGAAGACCAAGCGATGACAGTTGCTTTATTTATTAGAAAACTCATATCTCGCCTCTATAATAAACAAATTGCTAAAAAAATTAGAATTCTTTATGGAGGAAGTGTTAATAGTCAAAATGCTTTTAATTATTTAAAAAATTCAGAGATACAGGGTCTCTTAATAGGGGGGGCTTCTTTAAAAGCAAAAGAATTTATTGAAATATCAAATAAACACTAATGTGATTTTTAATTATGAAATCAAACGATATTAGAAAAAAGTTTTCCAATTTTTTTGAAAACAAAAATCATAAAATTATTAAATCAAGTTCTTTAATCCCTTCTGATTCTACGGTGCTTTTTAATTCTGCTGGAATGCAACAATTTAATACAGTTTTATCTGGAGAAGAGGACGTTATTAAAAAGTTTGGTTCAAGAATTTTAACTTCTTGCCAAAAATGTTTCAGAAGCAATGATATTCAAGAAGTAGGAGATGATACTCATAATACTTTTTTTGAAATGCTAGGAAATTGGTCAGTTGGTAAAGATGACCAGCAAGGTTATTTTAAAGAAAAAGCCATAGAATATGCCTTGGAGTTTTTTTGTGATGTTTTAAAGTTAGATAAAAATAAAATTTGGGTAACAATTTTTAAAGGAGAAGAAAATATTCCGAAAGACCAAGAATCAATTAAAATTTGGCAAAAAAATGGAATTCCTAAAGAAAGAATTGTAGAATTTGGCATGCAAGATAATTTTTGGGGACCAGTTGCAAGTGTTGGCCCCTGTGGGCCTTGTTCAGAAATTCACTATGACCGAGGGAAAGAATTTGGTTGTGGAAAGAAAGATTGTGGGCCTAATTGTCCAAATTGCCAACGTTTTGTTGAATTATGGAATTTGGTTTTTATGGAATATAACAAAAATGAAAATGCTGAATACATTAAATTATCACAAAAAAATGTAGATACGGGCATTGGGTTTGAAAGATTAATTTCAATTTTACAGAACAAAAGTTCTGCCTATGAAACAGATTTGTTTTTGCCTTTGATTAAAACGATTGAAGCGTTAAGTGATAAAAGATATAAAGATGCTAAAAAAAGTTTTAGAGTTATTAGTGATCATATCAGAGGAGCAGTATTTTTAATAGCAGAAGGTATTATGCCTAGTAATGTTAGCAGGGGATATATTTTAAGAAGAGTCTTAAGAAGTTCTATCAGGCATGCGGAAATATTAAATTTAAAAAAGTATTGGTATATTGATTTAATTGAAAAAGTGATTGAAATATATAAAGAAATTTATCCAGAAATTGGGAATAAGAAAACAGACATTATTACTATTATTCAGAACGAAGAAGAAAAATTTAAAAAGACTTTGGAAAAAGGATTAATTGAATTTGATAAATTGCTCAAATTAAAAAAAGATTCATCTAAAAAAGAAAAAATTATTACTGGAAAAGCAATATTTAATCTTTATCAAACTTATGGTTTTCCCATAGAATTAACAGAAGAATTAGCGAAAGAAAAAGGGTTTAAAGTGGATAAAGAAAGTTTTAATCAAGAATTTAAACAACATCAAGAAATTTCTAGAGCTGGTGCGGAAAAGAAATTTGGAGGGCATGGAATTAAGAAAAATGAAGACAAAGATTTAAATCTTAAGATAATTAAATTGCATACAGCCACTCATCTTTTACAAGCGGCACTAAGGAATGTTTTAGGGGATGAAGTTAAACAAATGGGTTCAAACATAAATTCAGAGAGGTTGCGTTTTGATTTTTCTTTTAACAGAAAATTGACAGATCAAGAGGTTGAAAAAGTTGAGCACCTAGTTAATCAAAAAATAAAAGAAGGATTAAGCGTGATAGAAAAAGAAATATCTATTCGAGAAGCACTTAAATCAGGCGCTTTATCTTTTTTTAAAGAAAAATATCCTGAAATTGTTAAAGTGTATACAATTATTAATCAAAAAACAGGAAAAGTTTTTTCTAAGGAAATTTGTGCAGGACCACATGTTAAAAATATTTCAGAGTTAAATTTTTTTAAAATTATAAAACAAGAATCCTCTGGAGCAGATATAAGAAGAATTAAAGCTGTTATAAAATGAGAAATTTTTTTAAAAAAATTTTTATCCGCGAAATAAAAGAAAATAAGAAAGAAGATTATTTAGTAATAGATATTGGTTCTAGAGGGGTTAGGGGGCTGATATTAGAGAAGGGAGATAAAGAGAATATAATTAAGAAATTTTCATCTGAAATCTTCAGAAAGTTTAGTACATTTCAAACAAGTAATTTTGAAAATGATATTTTTAAAAAAGCTTTTTCCAAAGTTTTGATAGGTCTTGGTTTAGAAAATGATTCATTGCCAGAAACGACTTTGATTGGCTTCAATCCTGAAATATTGAAATCTGAAATTACAAACTTTTCTGTTAAAAAAGATAATTATCAGAGAATGACGGGAGAAAATGAAAATATAATGGAATCAATTCTAGATAAGGTTCAAAAAAAGACAATTAAAAATTTTATAAAACAAAACGATCAACTATTAATTAATGATTTTCAGATTATTAGAAAAAATATTATAGAAAAAAAAGTTTCAGGATATAAGGTAAATTCTGTGAAAAGTCGTAGTGGTAAAACTTTTAGTTTCAAGGTTTTAGTTATTTTTACATTAAAAAAATACTTAAAAATAATTAGTTTTGTCAAAAGTTTTTTCAATTCTAAAAATATCCTGTTAGTCAATAAAACTCAAGGAATATTTTTTTGGTTGAAAAAAAGAAAAAAGTTTTCTGGAATTTTTATTGACATAGGTTCAAATTTTACACAAGTTTTTCTATTGAACAATGGATTAGTAGAACATATATTGGATATTAAAATGGGGGGAGACATATTTACGAAAACTCTTTCAGAGAAATTAGGGTTAACAGATCAAGAAGCAGAAAATTTAAAAATTCAGTTTTCAAAAGGAGAGATAGGTTCTGATTCAGAAAAAATTATTCAAGAGTTTTTGTCAAAACCACTTAATCTTTGGTTTAATAATATAAAACAAAAACTTAAAAAATGCTGTAATGATTTTGATATTTTTTTGCCTAAGAACTTTTATATTTTTGGAGGAGGTAGTTTATTGCCTGGAATAAAAAAGATTTTAAAAAATGGAGATTGGGAAGATTTACCAATTTCAAGCACGAATAAATCAATTAAATTTATTCTACCCAGTAGTCTCCCTCTCAAAGATAAATCTGGACTTTTGAATAGTGTTAAAGAAACGGGAATAACTTTTTTAGCTCTATCTATTTGATTAATATTTTTATAAAATAAAAAACATGACTAAAAAATTTTTTGATATTTTACCTCCTGATTCAAAACCTTTTGAGAAAAAGGAAAAAGAATTTAAAAAAGAGGTAAAAGAAAGTAAAAACAAAGAGTTCTTTAAAAAAATAGGAATAGTTATTATTTGTTTGCTAGGGTTGATTATTTTAGTTAGCCTTAAAGCTTCGTCAGAAATAATGGTTAAACCTTTTAAGAATCCTGTAGAATGGATAGCTGAAGACATAAAAGTAAGTGCTGAGGTTGATGGGATAGATATTGATAATAACATTATTCCTGCTGAATTTTTTGAGATTGAAAAAGAAATTTCACAAGAATTTTTAACCACTGGTCAATCTTTTGAAGAAGAAAAGGCACAAGGAGTTATTAGAGTTTATAACTCTCATAATCCACCTAAATCCATGACCTTAGTAGTCAAAACTCGTTTTTTGTCCTCGGGAGGGTCAAAATATTTTAAAGCACTTGAAAGAATAACTATTCCTGCTGCAAAATTAGAAAATAAAAAAATTGTGCCAAGTTTTGTAGATATTAAAGTTGAAGCCATGGAATCAGGAGAAGAATATAATATTGGTCCATCTAATTTTTCCATTCCAGGATTAGTTGGTAGTTCTTA
>CAYUWK010000001.1:11598-28506 GCA_964448435.1 uncultured Candidatus Saccharibacteria bacterium | reverse complement strand
TATTAAAAATGAATAAATCAGAAAGTAAAAAAAGAATTGATAAGTTAAGAAAACTTATTAACCATTATAGATATCTCTACCATGTTTTAGACAAGCAAGAGATTTCTGATGCAGCGCTAGACTCTTTGAAAAAAGAGCTTTTTGATTTGGAGCAAAAATATCCAGAACTTATAACACCTGATTCTCCAACCCAGAGAGTAGGAGGAAAACCATTAGAAAAATTTGAAAAAATAAAACATTCTAAACGAATGCTTTCTTTCAATGATGCTTTTTCAATACAAGACATGAAAGATTGGGAAAAAAGAATTAAAAAACTTTTGACCATTGAAGAAAGAGAAAGTCTTAATTACTTTTGTGAATTAAAATTTGATGGTTTAGCCATAGAATTAGCCTATAAAGATAATATTTTGAAAACGGGAGCGACAAGAGGCAATAGCATTATAGGGGAAAATGTAACTCAAAATATAAAAACAATAAATTCTATTCCTTTGAAATTAAGAAATAATATTTCAAAAGAAATTATTGTTCGGGGAGAGGCAATTATTTTTAAAAAAGAGTTCTTAAAAATAAATGGGTTGAGAGAAAAGAATGGTTTATCAATTTATTCTAATCCTAGGAATATAGCAGCTGGGTCAATTCGCCAGTTGGATTCTAAAATTATGGCGGAAAGGAATTTAAATTTCTTTTGTTATGATTTAATTTCAAATTTAAAGCAAACAAATCATGAGCAAGAACATAAAATATTAAAAGAAATAGGATTTAAAGTGAATCAACATACAAAGCTTTGTAATAATTTAGAAGAAGTTTTTCAGTTTCATAAAAAATGGGAAACAAAAAGACAAGATTTAAAATATGAGATAGATGGAATTGTGGTCATAGTTAATAATAATAAGATCTTTAATAAATTAGGCGCAATTGGAAAATCTCCAAGAGGAGCGATAGCTTATAAATTTGCTCTTGAACAGGCAGAAACGATTGTCCAAGACATAAAAGTTCAAGTAGGCAGAACAGGTGCTATTACTCCTGTAGTCTATTTAAAGCCCATTAAGGTTGGAGGAGTAGTCATAAGCAAAGCAACGTTGCACAATGAAGATGAAATAAAAAGATTAGGAATTAAAATTAAAGATACTGTCATTATAGGTAGAGCCGGAGATGTTATTCCTATGGTTATTAAAGTACTTAAAGAATTAAGAACTGGCAAAGAAATAGAATTTAATATGCCTAAAATATGTCCCCATTGCCACACCAAATTAGTTAAGCAAAAGGGAGAGGTAATATGGCATTGTCCTAATTCTAAATGTGAATCTAGACAAAAAAGATATTTTAGTTATTTTGTTTCTAGGCCAGGGTTTAATATTGAAGGATTAGGCCCAAAAATTATTGAACAATTGTTTGAAAAAGGATTTATTTCTGATTCAGCAGACATTTTTAATTTGCAAGAAAAAGATCTTTTAAAATTAGAAGGATTTGCTCAAAAGGCAGTTAAAAATTTGATAGAATCAATAGAAGCAAAAAAAGAAATTAGCTTTTCCAAATTTATATATTCCTTAGGCATGAATCAGGTAGGAGAAGAAACATCTCAGGATTTAGCAAATTATTTTAAAACTTTGGAAAATCTTAAAAAAGTAAGCATGGAAGAGCTTATTAATATAAAAGATATTGGTCCGGAAACAGCAAAATCTATTTACAATTGGTTTCAACAGAAAAATAACGTTAAAATTTTAGAAAAATTGAAAAGATTTGGGGTTAAGATAAAATATAAAACTACAAATACTAAAAATAAGGTTCTTTTAGGAAGGGTTTTTGTATTAACTGGTTCTTTAGAAAAACTAAGCAGAAATAGAACCAAAGAAAAAGTTAAGGAATTAGGAGGTAAAATTTCAGAAAGCATAAGTAAAAATACAGACTTCCTTATTCTAGGTAAAAATCCTGGGTCTAAGTTGCAAAAAGCAAAAAAGTTAAATATTAAAATTATTAATGAAAAAGAATTTTTATTATTAATTACTAACAAATAATAATTTTTAGATTAAAATGACAATAGTCTCTCATTTAAAAAGATTAGATTGGTTCTTAATCGGTTCAGTACTTTTTTTAAGTTTTGTTGGTCTCTTAGAAATATATAATATTTGCTGGCATCAAGGGAGTTTTTTAAATTTTGAAAAACAATTAATCTTTATCTTTCTAGGATTACTTTTAATATTTTTGTTTAGTTCATTTGACTATAGAATTTTCAAGACAAATTCTTATTTAATTTTAAGTTTATATATCATAACCTTAATATTGTTAATTGGCTTATTCTTTTTTGGTTCGGAGATAAAAGGAGTGAAAGGATGGTATAATTTTGGTTTATTTTCTTTTGACCCAGTCCCTTTTTTGTCTCTTATTTTGATTATTGTCCTGAGTAAATATTTTTCAAGATATCATGTTGAAATATATAAATTCCGTCATATTTTCTTTTCAGGAATATTCGTTTTAATACCAAGTATTATTATTTTTTTTCAACCAGATTTTGGTTCTGTTCTTATGCTGGTTTTTATTTGGATTGGTATTGTTATTTTTTCAAAAATTAAAATATCTCATTTTTTAATTTTATTACTTATATTTGGCTTAACATCTTTATTTCTATGGGGGTTTGCGTTGGAAGATTACCAAAAACAAAGAATTGTTACTTTTTTAAATCCAGAAATAGATAAAACAGGAACTTCGTGGAATACTAATCAATCAAAAATTGCTATTGGTTCAGGAGGGTTGTTAGGAAAGGGAATAGGTAGGGGCTCTCAAGCTCAGTATGGTTTTTTACCTGAATCACAAACAGATTTTATGTTTTCAGCTATTGCTGAAGAAACAGGGCTTATAGGTGTTTCTGTCCTTTTATCTGCGCTCTTATTTCTTATTTTTAAAATTATTAAAATAGCTTTAATTTCTAAAAATAATTTTGCTCGGCTTTTTGCATCTGGGTTTGCCTTTCTTTTATTTTCGCAAGTGTTTATAAACATCAGTATGTCTCTTGGTATATTGCCCATTATAGGAATTCCATTACCTTTTATTTCTTATGGTGGTTCTCAGCTCTTAGTTCTTTATTCGGGGATAGGCATTTTACAAAATATAAAGATTCATAGCTCTTGACTTATTTTTTAAAAAAGAATATAATTTAAATCGTTATCTTGTCAACATCTAATTTTTATATTAGACAATATTATTTACAATAAAACCTCATAGGAACCTTTACGTGAAGGTTATTTTTGTTTTCTTAACATAAAAGGTATGGTAAAAATAAAAAGTTTTTCTAAGTCTAAAATTTCTTTTCCCCTTCCTTCATTAATTTATGCTCAAAAAGAAAGTTGGAAATGGTTTTGGGAGTATAATCTAAAAGAACTTTTTGAAGAAATGTTTCCTATTTATGATTATACAAAAAAACAATTTGAGATCAGTTTTAAAGATTATAAACTTGGGAAACCAAAATATAAAGATGGCCTTGAAGCAAGAATAAATAATGATTCTTATGAGGCCCCACTAAGAGTCAATGTTGTTTTGCACAATTTAAAAACTAATGAAAAAAAACAGCAAGAGCTTTTCTTAGCTGATTTTCCGTTAATGACAGAAAAAGGAACTTTTGTTGTTAATGGAGTTGAAAGGGTAGTAATCTCTCAGTTGATTCGTTCACCGGGAGTTTTTTTTACGTTAAAAACTTCTCAGGGAAGAAAATGTTTTGGAGCAAAAGTTATTCCTTCCAGAGGCTCTTGGTTAGAATTTGAGACAGAATCATCTGGTTTTATCGGGGTTAGGATAAATAGAGAAAGAAAAATAGCAGCTACTACTTTATTAAGAGCATTCGGGGTCAAGGGGGATAAAGAAATTAAAGAAATATTTTCAGATATTGACCAAGGAGAAGATGGATATATTGAAAAGACACTTAAAAGAGATATTGCTCACAATGAATCAGAAGCATTTGTTGAAATTTATAAAAAATTAAGACCAGGTGATTTAGCAGGACCAGATGCTGCCAAGGAATTAATCTTGAATATGTTTTGTAATTTTCAAAGATATGACATAAGTAGAGTGGGCAGATGGAAAATTTATCAAAGATTACCGCAATTAAAAGTTTTATTAAAAGGAAAAAATAAAGCAAAAAATGAAGAAATTAAAAAGGAAGAAAGGATATTAAAAAGAGAGGACTTAATTGAAGTTATAAGAGAAATTATTAAATTGAATAATGACCCATCTTCTACCCCAGATCAAATAGATCATTTGGGGAATAGAAGGATAAAAATGGTTAATGAAATTTTGCAAGATAGAGTTAGGATAGGGCTAATGAGAATGGAGAGAATAATTAGAGATAAAATGTCAACCTTAGAATCTGCCACTTTAACTCCTTCTCAAGTTATTAATTCGAGACCAGTGATGGCCGTAATCCAAGAATTTTTTGGATCTTCTCAATTGTCTCAATTTATGGACAATGAAAATCCTTTAGCAGAATTAGAACATAAAAGACGTTTAACTGCTACGGGTCCTGGGGGTTTAACCAGAGAAAGAGCTGGGTTTGAAGTAAGAGATGTTCAGCCTTCTCACTATGGAAGAATATGCCCTATCGAAACACCAGAGGGTCAAAATGTCGGATTAATAAATCATTTAGCCTGTTTTGCCAAAGTTAATCATTATGGATTTTTAGAAACACCATATTTTAAAGTTAAAAATGGGAAAGTTACCAAAGAAGTTTTTTATTTGAGTGCGGACGAAGAAGAAAAATATAATATTACTCATGCTGGTATAGACATAGACAATAATGGAAATATTTTAGGGCAAGAAATTGAAGTTAGAACAAAAATTGGACCAGCAATAATTAATAAAAAACAAGTTGATTTTATAGATGTATCTTCAAAACAAATTATTAGTGTGGCCACTTCTTTAATTCCGTTTTTACAAAATGATGATGCTAATAGAGCTTTAATGGGCTCAAATATGCAAAGACAATCAGTTCCATTAATTAGACCTCAAGCCCCATTAGTAGGGACTGGAGTTGAAAGAAACGTAGCTCATGATTCGGGAGAAGTAATATTAGCTCCTGACGATGGAAAAATTATTTCAGTTGACGGTTCTCACGTTAAAATAAAAACAAAAAAAGAAGAAAAACTTTATAAACTTAGAACATTTATTAGAGGTAATCAATATACTTGTTTTCACCAAAGACCAATAGTGGACAAAGGACAAAAAGTTAAAAAAGGAGATGTTTTAGTTGATGGGACATCTTCGGACAAAGGTAGATTAGCCTTGGGGAGAAATGTTTTGGTTGCTTTTGTTCCTTTAAGAGGGGGAAATTTTGAAGATGCTATTTGTTTTTCAGAAAGATTACTCAAAGAAGATGCATTTACATCTCTTCATATTGAAGATCTTACTTGTGATATTAGAGAAACAAAATTAGGTCCAGAATTAACTACATATGATATTCCTAATGTAGGAGAAGAAAAACTAAAAGATCTAGATGAAGAAGGAATTGTTAGAATCGGAGCAGAAGTAGGACCTGGTGATATTTTAGTCGGAAAAATTTCTCCTAAAGGGGAATCAGGACTTACAGCAGAAGAAAGATTATTAAGAGCAATTTTTGGAGAAAAAGCAAAGGATATTAAAGATAGTTCTTTGAGGATGGAGCATGGGAAAACAGGCAGGGTCATTTCGGTCAAAGTTTTTTCCAGAGAACAGGGAGATAAATTAAAACCGGGGATATTAAAACGAGTTAAGGTAGAAGTTGCTCAAATTAGAAAAATTAAAGTTGGAGATAAATTATCAGGGAGACATGGGAATAAAGGAGTTGTTTCCAAAATATTACCAGAAGAAGAAATGCCATTTTTAGAAGATGGAACGCCAATTGATATTGTTTTAAATCCTATGGGGGTTGTTTCTAGAATGAACATAGGTCAGATTTTAGAAACACATCTTGGTTTTGCAGCTAAAAAATTAGGATATTTAGCCATAACTCCAGCATTATTAGGAGCAGATGAGCAAGACATAAAGAGAGAATTAAAGTCTGCTGGTTTGCCAGAATCAGGTCAGATAGATTTGTATGACGGAAAAACAGGCGAAAAACTTCCTAGGAAGATTACAGTTGGCTATATGTATGTAATGAAACTAATACATATGGTTGAAGATAAAATTCATATGAGAAGTATTGGTCCTTATTCTTTAATAACTCAGCAACCGCTAGGAGGGAAAGCTCAATTTGGAGGACAAAGATTTGGAGAAATGGAAGTTTGGAGTTTAGAAGGATATGGGGCAGCATATACTCTTCAAGAAATGTTGACCATTAAATCAGATGATATCCAAGGGAGAGCAACTGCTTATGAATCAATTTTAAAAGGTCAACCAATAAAAAATCTTAATATACCAGCTTCTTTTAATTTATTAGTTTTAGAGTTAAAAGCACTAGGCATGAGTATTGAGATTAAAGAAAAAGAAATAACAGACAAATAAATCCTATGAGAATTTCTAATTTAGAGTCAATAAGGATTAAACTTGCCTCTACTGAGGATATTTTAAGTTGGTCTCATGGCGAAATAACAAAGCCAGAAACTATAAATTATCGTACTCAAAAACCGGAAAAAGATGGTTTATTTTGTGAGAAGATTTTTGGGCCAACAAAAGATTATGAGTGTTATTGTGGAAAATATAAAGGAATTAGGTATAAAGGAGTTATTTGTGATAGATGTGGAGTTGAAGTTACTAGAAGCTCGGTAAGGCGTAATAGAATGGGGCATATAAAACTAGCAACTCCTTGTTCGCATATTTGGTTTTTAAGAGGTGTTCCCTCAAAAATAGGCCTTGCTTTAAATATTCCGATGCAAAGGTTAGAAAAAGTTATTTATTTTGCAGCTTATATTGTTATTAAGGTTGACGAAGAAGCGAAAAAGAGAATACTTCAAGAAATTGATCAAGAGTATAAAGAAAAGTTAAAAAATAAGGATCAAAAATTTAGTAAAGAAGATTTAAAAAAAGCTAAAGATATAGCTAAATCAGAAGTTTCCGAAATAAAAAAATTAAAAGTTTTATCAGAAACACTTTATGAAACTTTATCTTTAAAATATGGGGAAATTTTTGAAGCAGGGACAGGAGCAGAAACTTTGCAAAAGATATTCAAAGAAATTGATATTAAAAAAAGTATTTCTACCATAAAAAAAGAATTAGAAAATTTAACATCTATTATTAGAATTAAAGTTTTAAAAAGATTAAAATTTTTCCAATCTTTAGAAAAAGCAAAAATTAGACCAGAATGGATGTTTTTAGAGGTTATACCTGTTTTGCCACCTGAATTAAGACCAATGGTTCAGTTAGATGGTGGCAGATATGCATCTTCGGATTTGAATGATTTATATCGTAGAGTAATTAATAGAAATAATCGACTTAAATATCTTATTGAGCTTTCTGCTCCAGAGGTCATTATAAGGAATGAGAAAAGAATGCTTCAGGAGGCAGTAGACGCTTTATTGGATAATGGCATGCGCAAAGGGCAAACAACAATTGCTACGACAGGAGGAAGAAGACTTTTAAAGTCATTAGCAGACACATTAAAAGGGAAACAGGGGAGATTTAGAAAGAATCTTCTTGGTAAAAGAGTAGACTATTCTGGTAGATCTGTTATTGCTGTTGGCCCAGAACTTAAATTGTCTCAATGTGGGCTTCCCAAAAAAATGGCTTTAGAACTTTTCCGTCCATTTGTAATTAAAAAAATAATTGATAAAGAATTAGCATATAATATTCGAGGGGCTTCAAAATTGATAGAAGATGGGATAGATGAAGTTTGGGAATCTTTGGAAGAAGTTGTTAAAGGTAAATTAGTGTTGCTTAATAGAGCCCCTACTCTTCATAGATTAGGAATCCAAGCATTTCAACCAATCCTTATCGAAGGAAGAGCAATTAAACTTCACCCTCTAGTATGTAAAGCATTTAATGCTGATTTTGATGGGGACCAGATGGCAGTTCATCTTCCACTTTCTAAAGAAGCTCAAGAAGAAGCGAGAGAGTTGATGTGGTCTGTTAAAAATTTGCTTAAACCATCTACGGGATTGCCTGTGGTAAGTCCTTCTCAGGATATTGTTTTAGGTTGTTATTTTTTAACTAAAGAAAAGGAAAACTCTCAAGGACAAAATAGAATATTTTCAAGTCCAGAAGAGGCAATTTTGGCATATGAATTAAAACAAATTAATGTTCAAGAAAAGATTAAAATTTTAAAATCTTCTTTAAACAAAAAATTTGAAGAAAAAAGTTCTAAAAATTTATTGGAAACTACTTGTGGAAGAATTATTTTTAATCAAGTTTTACCACAAGATTATATTTATCTTAATAAAGATATTAATTCCAAATCTCTTTCAAATATTGTTGGTGATGTAATCATGAAATATGAATGGCAAGAGATAGAAAGTATTTTAGATAAAATTAAAGAACTAGGATTTGAATATTCTACATTATCAGGAACAAGCTGGGGCATGGATGATTTAATTGTTCCTAAAGAAAAGAAAGGATTGATAGATGAAGCTGACAAGAAAGTTAAACTTATTGAGAGCCATTATAAAAAAGGACTTTTGAGCGCTGAAGAAAAAGATGCAAAATCAATTGAAATATGGCACAAGGTGAAAGAAGATATTGAAAAATTAGTTATTGCGACATTACCCAAAGATGGACCAGTTGTTTCTATCGTTGGTTCTGGAGCTAGGGGTTCATGGGCTCAACCTGTTCAAATGGCAGGAATGAAGGGCTTGGTTACTAATCCATCAGGAAAAATAATTGGAATTCCAATTAAAAATTCTTTTAAGGAAGGCCTTGATACATTAGAATATTTTCTTTCTACCCATGGGGCTAGAAAAGGAACTGCTGATACTGCTCTAAGAACATCAGCGGGTGGTTATCTTACGAGACGTCTTATTGATGTTTGCCATGAAGTAATTGTTACGGAAAAAGATTGTGGGGACAAAGAGGGAATAGTATTGATTAGAAAAGATTCAGACAACATAGGTCAGAAATTTTCTTTTGAAATTATAGGAAGAACAGCGTTAAATGATATTAAAGACCCTAAATCAAAAAAGATAATAGTAAAAGCCGGAGAAATTATAGATAGAGAGAAATCAAAAATAATTGATGATTCTTCAATTCAAGAAGTAAAAGTGCGTTCTGTTTTGAGTTGTAAAACTTCCAGAGGTGTTTGCCAGAAGTGTTATGGCTGGGAAATGGGAAGAAACAAACTTGTAGAAATTGGAGAGGCAGTTGGAATTATAGCTGCTCAATCAATAGGTGAACCAGGAACGCAATTAACATTAAGAACATTTCATTTAGGTGGAGTTGCTGGCGCAGGAGATATTACACAAGGTTTGCCAAGAGTAGAAGAAATCTTTGAATTAAGGGATCCAAAAGGAGAAGCAATTATTTCCGAAGTTTCAGGTACAGTTAAAAAAATAAATCAGAAAGAGAGAATTATAAGCATAATACCAGACCAAGAAGGTGAAAAGAAAGCAAAAAAAGATGATCTTGTTGAATATAAAATTCCAATAGGCAGGGCATTTTGGGTTGAAGAAAAAGAAAAAATTGCTAAAGGAATTCAACTTTGCGAAGGTAGTTTGAATCTTAAAAAAGTTTTAAAATTAAGAGGAATTAAGGAAACACAAAGATATGTTACTCGTGAAGTAAAAAGAATTTATACTTCAGAAGGAGTTAATATTCACAGTAAACACATCGAGACTATAACCAAACAAATGTTTTCTAGAGTTAAGATCAAAGAAGCAGGAGATAGCAATTGGTTGCCAGGCCAAATTATAACTTTGTCTGAATTTGATGAAGCGAAAGAAGAATTAAAAAAGAATGGCAAAGTCATTCCTAAAATGTTTCCAATATTTCTTGGTATTTCAAAGGTTGCTTTAAGTTCAGATAGTTTTCTTTCAGCAGCTTCGTTTCAGGAGACATCTAGAGTATTAATTGATAGTTGTATAGAGGGGAGAGTAGACAAATTGCATGGGCTTAAAGAGAATGTTATAATAGGTAAATTAATGCCTGCTGGAACAGGAATCAAAAAAATAAATGGCGAAAAAAAGAAAGAATAAAAAAAACTTTAGGGGAAAAGAAAACCAATTTGAAAAAAGTGCTCGTTATCCTATTTTAACTTCAAAATTAAGGAAAAGAGTTAAAGTAATTTTAATTTTTGTAATAGCCATAATTATAGGATTATCTTTCTTTGATAAATCAGGAGTTGGAGGAAAGTTTTTATTTAATTCGATTTATTTTTTGATAGGAAAAACAATATTTTTTGTTCCTTTATTTCTTGGACTTACGTCATTAATATTTTTAACTTCGCAAAAGAAAAGATTAACAGCCCCTGTATTTTTAGCAGTGGCTTTTTTGATATTAGGTGTTTCGGGAATATTTTCTATGAAAGATTTACCAGGAATGTTAGGTGGTTGGATAGGGTTTCTTATCTCATATCCTTTTATGCATTATTTTGGCATATGGGTAACATTTATAATTTTAATGGTCTTTGTTTTGATAAGTTTATTAATATTCTGGGAATTTTTACCATATAAAGAATTTTTGATAAAGAAAAAAAATGTTTCTCAGAATATGGAATCTAAAAAAGTTGAAAAGAAAGAAGTTAAATTTGAAATGGAAAAAATTGATACTTTGCCCATAGATAAAAAAGAAATTAAAAAAATAATAAACATTGAACCAAAACAATTTGATTTTATTGCTTCTAAAGATTCTAATTTATATAAATTTCCGCCGGTATCATTATTAGAAATCAATGGAGAAAAAGCAGTGAGTATGGGGGATATTGAAGCAAATTCTCTTACCATTAAAAAAACATTACAAAACTTTGGGATTGTATCTGAAATATCAGAGGTTAATGTTGGTCCAACTGTTACTCAGTATGCTTTAAGACCAGCGGAAGGGATAAAACTATCCAGAATTACTGCTCTGATAAGTAATTTATCTTTAGCTTTAGCCTCTCATCCTTTAAGAATGGAAGCTCCAATCCCTGGTAGGTCATTAGTTGGGCTTGAAGTTCCTAATAAAGCTAGGGCAGTAGTTAGATTACGTGAATTAGTCTCTTCATCTGTTTTTCAAGAATCAGATTCTTCTCTTTTACTTTGTTTAGGCAAAGATGTTTCAGGAAAACCAACTTTTGCTGATTTAGCAAAAATGCCACATCTTCTTGTTGCTGGTTCCACAGGTTCTGGGAAAACGATCTGTTTAAATTCTTTAATTCTTAGTTTGATATATCATAATTCTCCCCAAACTTTAAAATTTATTTTAGTTGATCCTAAAAGAGTTGAATTCCCGGTTTATGAAAACTTACCACATCTTTTATGTCCTATTATTTTTAATGCTCAAAAAACGATTAATGCCCTTACTTGGTTGACTGGTGAAATGGACAGAAGATTTGGGGTGTTATCAGCGGCAAAAGCAAGAGACATAGAAAGTTATAATAAAATAATAAAACAAAATTCTAAAAAAAATAAACCCAAAGAAGGAGAAGAAGAGGAAACTCAAATAATGCCATATATTGTTTTAATTATTGATGAACTAGCAGATTTAATGGCAACCAAGGGCAAAGAGATTGAAGCAAGTATTGTTAGGTTGTCTCAAATGGCTAGGGCAGTAGGTATTCATTTAATTGTTGCTACCCAGAGACCTTCAGTTGAAGTTATTACTGGTTTAATCAAGGCGAATATTAATTCTAGAATTGCTTTCCAGGTTGCATCTCAAATTGATTCTAGAACAATTTTAGATGGTGCGGGGGCAGAATCACTTTTAGGCGCTGGAGATATGCTTTTTATATCCTCTCAACTATCTAAACCAAAAAGAGTTCAGGGAGTTTATGTTTTAAGTAAAGAAGTTAAAAAGGTTGTTTCTTTTTATAAAAAAGAAGATTTTATAGATGAAAAAGAAAAACAGGGAGAACTAGAAGAAAGTTTAGAAAAAGGACTTGAAGAACCAATATCTTCTTCTGCTATATCTACTCGTGAACAGGATTCATTATATGAAGAAGCAAAACAAATAGTAATTGAATCTAAAAAAGCATCTGCGTCTTTATTGCAAAGAAGACTGAGTGTTGGATATGCAAGAGCTGCTCGACTTTTAGATATATTAGAAGACAGAGGCGTTGTAGGCCCAGGGGACGGAGCTAAACCAAGGAAAGTATTTATTCAAGAACCAGGAGTTAAAGATGAAGATGGATGGGAAAAAGTTTAATAATTAATTTATGGCCCAAAAAAAACAAAAAAATATATTAGGAGGACTTGAGGATGCTTTAGAAGAAATAAAGCAAAGGTTTGGAGAAAGTGCGGTAATGAAGTTAAATGATGTGAAACGTGTTCATATTGATTCAGTTTCTACTGGCTCTATTTCTTTAGATTGGGCATTAGGTATTGGTGGAGTTCCCAGAGGGAGAGTAATTGAAATATTTGGTTCCGAGAGTTCAGGGAAAACTACTTTAGCTTTACATATTTTAGCAGAAGCTCAAAGAAAAGGAGGAGTATGCGCATTTATTGATGCTGAGCATGCTTTGGATCCAGAATATGCCAAGAAAATTGGAGTAAACATCAATGACCTTTTAATCTCCCAACCTGATTCAGGAGAACAAGCCTTAGAGATAGTAGAAACATTAGTTCGTTCCAAAGAAATAGCGGCTATTGTAATTGATTCTGTTGCTGCTCTCACTCCTAAAACAGAAATTGAAGGTGAAATGGGGGACCAACAAATAGGACTACAAGCTCGTTTAATGTCCAAAGCATTAAGAAAGTTATCAGGAATTATTTCAAAAACAGGAACAACAGTTATATTTTTGAATCAAACTAGAATGAAAATAGGAGTTATGTTTGGAGATCCTACTACTACCCCAGGAGGAATGGCTTTAAAGTTTTATTCTTCAGTTAGAATAAGATTAACTAGAATTGCTCAGATTAAAAGACGAGATGAAATTATTGGTTCCAGAGTTAAGGCAAAAGTTGTTAAAAATAAAACAGCTGCTCCTTTCAGAACAGTTGAATTTGATATTTATTATAATGAGGGGATATCAATGTTAGCAGATATTATTAGTATCGGGTTAAAAAATGATATTATTAAAAAGCATGGCTCTTGGTATGAATTTAAAGAAACTAAGATTGGCCAAGGCATGGAAGGAGCCAAAGAATTTTTGAAAGAAAATAAAAAGATGATGAAAGAACTAGAGAAGGAAGTTAGAAAACAAATTTAATTTATTTTTTAGTGTAAGATAACAAAGCAAGTTGTCTTGCTCTTTTAACTGCTTGGGCTACTCGTTTTTGATGATAAGAACAGAGCCCAGTTTTTTTTCTGCTTTTTATTTTTCCCAATAAAGAAATAAATCTTTTTAAGGTTTCTGTGTCTTTGAAATCAATTTTTTTTGTGTTGTGTCTGCAAAAATAACAATACATAAATTTCTAATTATTTTAGAATGGGATATCACTTACATCTATCTCTTTGTCGTTTTTATTATCAACAGGATCTTCTTCTATAATTGGGATTTCATTTTCTTTTGATGTTGATGGCTTCTCAAATCCTTGTCCTGTTGTTTGCCCTGCTCTTGGACCAAGTTGTAATGTTTCACCTATTATTTCAGTTTTATAATGTTTGTTCCCAGATGTATCTGCCCAATTTCTAGTTTTTATTCGTCCCTCGATTAAAACTAAAGAACCTTTTTTAATATATTCAGAAGCGATTTCAGCTAATCTACCAAAAAGAACGATATTGTGAAATTCTACTTCTTGTTTTTTTTCTTCATTTTGTTTATAAAAACGATTAGTAGCTATTCCAAAAGATGCTACTGTACTTCCCGAAGGTAATTTTTTTTGTTCTGGGTCTCGGGTAACGTTTCCCAAAACAAATGCTTTATTTAGATTCATATTTTTTTAATTTATTTTAATATTTCATCTAACTTTTCCTCAATTTTATCTAAATCATCTTTTTGTTTAGATTTTTTAGCGGGTATTTTGATATCTTCTGAAATTAATTTAGGTTCTAATATTGAACTTCTATTTTTTTTCTTAATCCGCATGTTCTTTTTTTCAATAAGCATAATTCTAAGAATCTCTTTTTCTTTATTAATCTCTTTCTTGAATTCATCTATTAGTTCAGGCTCAAAATTAAATTTTACTTGGCTTAAGAGAGCAGCATTTTGTTTTTTAATTGGATAAGTTAAATTCTTTTTGTCGGGAGCAATTAATCCTATTATTTCCCCATTTTTTAAAATCAAAGAACTTATCTTTTTAGACAAAGTTTCCATTTGTTCTGGACTTAATTCTGCAGAGACAAGATATGTTAATTCGTATAGTTTCATAATGTTTCTAATTTTGATAATAATGTTTATACTTCATACTACCAAAATCTTTTATAATGTCAAATTATTTTATATAATTAAAGTATATTAACTTATAAAAAAATGAATTTAAATATATTCAAAGCATATGATATTCGTGGTATTTATCCAGATGAGATTAACAAGTATGATGGTGAAAAAATAGGCGAGGCATTTGTTTTATTTCTTAAGAAAAAAAATAATAGAAAATTAAATATTATCGTTGGTCAAGATAATCGCGTATCCTCTCCGGTTCTATCCAGATATTTGAAACAAGGCATTTTAAAACAAAAAAATATTAATCTGATTGATATCGGTTTAACTAGCACTCCAATGTTTTATTTTGCTGCTAAACTTTATGATTGTGATGGTGGCTTAATGGTTACTGCCAGTCATAATCCTCCAGAGTATAATGGGTTTAAGATAATTGACAAGGGAGCAAGTCCGGTTGGCGAGAACAGCGGGTTAAAAGAAATTAAAAAAATAGTTTTAAGCTTAAAATCAAATAAAAAGAATATAAAGAAGGCAGAGGTAAAAAGAAGAGATGTCTTAAAAAGGTATTTAGATTTTAATTTTTCTATTTCTAAATTAGACTTTAAAAAATTAAAAACTGCTAAATTAAAAATTGGTGTAGATACTGCTAATGCTGTGTCAGGTATTTTAATTAATAAACTTAAAAAACGATTGCCTTGTAAAATTTATCATATTTTTTCAAAGCTTGATGGTAATTTCCCAAATCATTTAGCTAATCCATTGGAAGAAAAGAACATTAAGGATTTAAAGTCTTTAGTTAAGAAGAAGAAACTTGATTTAGGAATAGCTTTTGATGGAGACGGGGATAGAATTGTTTTTATAGATGAAAAAGGGGAAACAATCCCTTGTGATTTTATAACTTGTTTAATATCTCAAATACTTTTAAAAGACAATCCTAAATCAAAGATTTTATACAATATTTGTTCTAGTAATATAATTAGAGATATTGTTAAAGAGAGTGGGGGGACAGCTTTAGCAGGGAAAGTAGGACATACATTTATTAAAGTAAGGATGAAGAAAGATAAAATAATATTTGCTGGTGAATTTTCCGGACATTATTTTTTAGGGTTTCCTTATTTTTTTGAAATCCCCTTATTTATTTTGTTTAAAATATTAAATAAAATTTCTGATAAAGAAAAAACAATATCTCAACTTATTCAAGAATTCAAGAAATATTATAATTCTGGACAAGTCAATTTTAAGGTTGATGACAAAAAGAACAAAATTAAACTTATTAAGAAAGAATTTAAGAATGGAAAAATATCCCACTTAGATGGACTAAGGATAGATTTTGAAGATTGGTGGTTTAATGTGAGACCTTCAAACACGGAAAATCTTTTAAGAGTTATTGTTGAAGCCAAAACAAAATCCCTTATGCAAGGGAAATTGAAAAAGATTAAAAAATTAATTATTAGTTAACTTTTATACTTCGATTATAACTGGGAGGACCATTGGTCTTCTTTTTGTCTTGGAATAAAGAAAATGTCCAATTTTACTTCTTAACTCTTTCTTAACAAAAGTCCAATTAACTGCATTATCAGACATAGTTAATTTATTAATAGTTTTTATTGTTTTTTGTCTTGTTTCTCCTAATAATTGTTTTGATTCTCTTAAATATATAAACCCTCTTGATATTATATCTGGAGATCCTTTGACTCTTCCAGTTTTTTTATCAATTATTGCTACAATTACAAACATTCCATCTTCTGCTAAGTTTTGTCTATCTCTCAAAACTACCTCTCCAACGTCTCCAACCCCTAGGCCATCTACCATTACACAGCTGGTGGGTATCTTTTTATTTTCTTTTGAGATTGTTTCTTTTGTCAAATCTATAACTTCTCCATTTTCAGCTATTACAATGTTTCGTTTTTCAATCCCTTGTTCTTCTGCCAGCTCAGCATGCCTAACAAGCATTGAATATTGTCCATGAACAGGCATAAAAAAATGAGGTTTCATTATTTGTATCATTTGTTTCAGTTCATCTTGTCTAGCGTGGCCAGAGGAATGGATGTCCATCATTTTATAATGAAATACCTTAGCTCCTTGTCTATAAAATTCATCTTTAAGTGCCTGGACACTTCTTTCATTCCCTGGGATAACAGAGGAAGAAAAAACAATAGTGTCATTGCCTTTTATATGAATAAACCGATGTTCTTTACTAGCTATTCTCATAAAACTAGCATTTTCTTCTCCTTGAGCTCCTGTACAAATTATACTTATTTTTGAGTCAGGATATTTTCCGATATCTTTAGTGTTTATGATGGTTCCTTTCTTGATTTTAATTTTTCCCAATGCCTCACAAATTTCAATATTTGTTTTTAAACTATATCCTTCAATGGCTACCTTTCTATTATATCTTTCAGATAAAGTTATTAATTGTTGAATTCTATTTATAAGAGAAGCGAAAGATGCAGAAATAATTCTTCCTTTTGTTTTCTGAAAAATTTTATTTAAATTTTCAAAGATTGTTTTTTCAGAAAGGGAATGTCCTTCTTCTTCTGCTCCGGTTGAATCAGATGTTAAAAGTA
>CAYUWK010000001.1:0-11498 GCA_964448435.1 uncultured Candidatus Saccharibacteria bacterium | reverse complement strand
TCAGAAAGGGAATGTCCTTCTTCTTCTGCTCCGGTTGAATCAGATGTTAAAAGTAGAATGTTTTTACTCCCAATTCTTTTTAATTCTTCAAAATCAACAGGAAGTTCATTAACCGGTGATTTGTCAAATTTGAAATCAGAAGTATGAACAATATTACCAACAGGAGTCTTAATAAACAAACCAAAATTGTCAGGTATACTATGATTAAGCCGAAATGGATTAACCTCAAAGGGGCCTAAATTAATTTTAGATCCTTGTTTTATTAGTTTTATGTCCAACTTGGGTTGATTAGTGAAATCTTCTTGTCTTCTTAAAATAATTCCTTTGGTTAATCCTCCAGCATACATTGGAATTGTTCCAATTTTAGGCAAAAGGTAAGGTATTGCTCCAATATGATCATAGTGTCCATGAGTAAAAACTGCCCCTAGAATGTTTTTTTCCTTGCCTTTGAGATAATTAATGTTTGGGATGGTGAAATCAATGCCGTGCATATTTTCATCTGGGAATCCAAGACCCATATCAATAATTAGAATATCTTTTTCATATTCTAAAAGAGTCATATTTCGACCAACTTCACCGAGCCCGCCAAGAGGTATTATGCGGATTTTTTTGTTTTCCATATTAAATTTATTATTAATTAAGTAACCATTGGTGCGGGCAGGAGGATTTGAACCTCCATGGTTTTGAAACCATAGCATTCTGAATGCTACGCGTCTACCAATTTCGCCATACCCGCTTTAGTTATATTTTGGAGAGATTTTTCAAACCTTAATTTAGGTATATTTTTATATTTTTTGTTTTTAACCCAACCAGATTTTGTATAGTAATAACAAGCCCCTTGTTTTTTTTGGAATAAGTCATAGCAAGACTTACACTCCTCAGACACCCAATTTGCCATTTTAAGAGTTTTATTTGAAGGGTTTATAGTAATATGGCCATAATAGGGAGGGATGATAGCCACATCACCTTTTTTTGCTTTTACCGCGTAAATATCTTCTACTTTTCCTTTTGTATATTTCTGCATTAAATATATTGCTTCTCCTTCTAGGACCATGTATCCTTCTCCGTATTCGCCAACATGTTCATGACCTTTTGTTTTTACAAACTCTTTTCCCAACATTCTAGAAGGAATAGTAGTAATATCATATCTTAGCTCATTGTTTTTTTCTATTCCTCTATCCATATAATAAAGTTCAAAATTAGGAGCATTTTTTGCCCATTCTTGGTCATATAGAACTTTCTTCATATCGTTCAAAAATCTAATATCCATAAGAGAAAGATTATTTCAAAATTCGTTTAGTTTTTGTATACCAATTTTCAACACCTATAAATCTTTTTGATGGCTCAATAATTTTTTCTACAGCCTGACCATTAATTTTTTTAGAAGTGAAATAAATTAAATCTGGTCTTAGTAAAAGTAAACAAGGAATATCTTCAATCAAAATATTTTGGAACTTTTCCAGGTTTTCTTTTCTTTCTTCATGAGTTAGGCATGCTCGGGCTTGTTCTAACAATTTATCAGCTTCTTTGTTTTCATAACTTATTAAATTAAGTCCAGGACTTTCTTTTTGACTTGAGTGCCAAAAGGGGAAAGGATCTGGTAAGAAACCAAGAACTTCTCCAAAAAGTAATGCTTGAAAATTTCTAGGTTTAATAACATCAGTTTCTAGGGCAGATATTGATTCAAAATTAATATCAATATCAACTCCTATGTCTTTCCAGTTTTGTTTTAAAATCTCAGCTATATTTGTAAAAAGCTTTTTGTCAATTGTTGTTAATGAAAATTGTAATGTAAGAGTTTCCTCTTTATTTGGAAAGCAGAGTTCATTAAGTTTTTTTCTTGTACTGGATCTTACATTCCCAGTTCCGTTTTTTAAATTATATGGGTCAAGCACATCTTCTCTATATTTTTCTTGAAATAGAATAACTGCTTGTTTTGTTTCGTTGCCAAAATATCCAGTAATCTTTCCACTAGGATAAACATCTGTTCCACCAACTTCTGGATTTGCTAAACATTTTTGTAATTCGGTCACATCACCATTTGTGTCTTTATATTCGAGATTTTTAGTAAATGAAAAACTTGATTTTTGAGAAACTAGTTTTTTTCTTATTCCAGTGTCATCTATATATTTAAATCCTGCTTCTTCTAAAATTTCTTCTGCTTTTTCTTTATTAAAGTCATATGTTTTTGATGATGGATCAAATCCATAAAAGTCAGGAAGAATAGGGGAATTAATAATTGTTCCTTTCCCAGATATTGTCTCTTCTAAAATTTGTTGTTTATCAATGGCATAATTTAAAGCTATTCTTACATCTTTTAATGTTAATATATCGGACTTATCTTCGGGAGGATCTTGGTTAAAAAATACAGCAAAATATCTTGGTAGAGAAAGAGAGGATACATTAAATTTATTTTCTTCTATGTTCTTTATACCATCAGAATCAGAAACTAAAAATCCATCAATATTCCCCCTAGAAAGATTTTTTAACAATTCATCTTCTTCTGAGAAAAATTCAAAAGAGATTTCAGAGAGAAAAGCTTTTTTCCCAAAATAATTTTCATTTTTCTCTAAAGATAAAGATTTAATATACCCAGTATCATTATCTTGGTTTATTTTTTTAAATTTAAAAGGACCGGATCCAACTAAGTCTTTTTCTATATATTCTTTAGAACTAAAATACCAAGGGAGTTCTTTTGGAGAAATATCTTCAAAAATATGCTTAGGTATTATTTTTTCAGTTAAAGTTTCTAAAAATCCAGAGTATAATTTTTGTAATCTAAATTGAACAATATTATCTGTTATTTTTTCTACATTAATTCCTAACCATCTTATTGCTTGAGGACTTTTATATTCAGGGTTTTGTAAAACGTTAACGGTAAAGACAATATCATCGCTAGTAATCTTTTCTCCATCATGCCAAAAGATATTTTCTTTTAATTTAATTTCATAGAGTTTTCCGTCTTCTTTTATTTCTAATGTTTCTGCCAAATCATTTACAATCTCTCCTTTTTCATTATATTTCATTAAACCAGAGAACAATAATTCAACTAAATCTCGGTCAGCATCATTGCTTGAAAGATAAATAGGGTTAATAAATCTTGGTTGTCCCAATACTCCTTCTTTAAAGTTTCCACCGGATCCAGGAGTAAGTTCGGTATTTTTTATATAAAAAAATGCTCCGATACTTATCAAAATTATTATTATTCCTAGAAGAATAAAACAATAAGGTTTTTTAAACCTTTTAAAACAACCTGAGGATTGTTTCTTTTTTTTAAAGACAGGATGTATTTTATTATCTTTTTTGAGTAATTTTTTAAAAGACCCAAAAAGATTTTTGGATAAAATTTGTTTCAGATTATTAAATTAAAAGATTTAATAAGGATAAAATAATAAACCCAACTCCTAAAACTACTGTAGCCCAGTAGATTTTATTTTCCATTCCTCTTTTCTTTAAGTAAAAACCTCCTTCGCCTCCGAACGTGGAACCTAAAGCGGTCCCTCTTTGCTGTAAGAGTATTAATATAATTAAAAGAACAGAAACAACGATTTGAGCAATAACAGTTATTAAATTCATAGTTTAATTAGAAAAATATTTATTATTATTTTCTGGAGCTATTCGCTGGTATTATAAATCCCAAAAACCAAATAAGGATAGAAGTCCAAAATAAAGCAGAGAAACCTGATATAACCAATTCTGTAAAGATTATATCAACTATCCATATCATTGCAATATTTATAAGAAGTCCAAATAATCCTAAAGTTATTATCCTTAATGGTAGAGTAATAAAACTAATTATTGGTTTAATAAAAAAATTAATTAAACCAAAAACACTTCCTACTAGAATTAAAATCTTAATTCCTTCTCTTGTAAATTCTCCACTAGTTATATCAACTCCTGGAATAAACAAGATTGCTAAATAAATTCCTATTATTCCGACAATAATTTGTGAGAAAATTCGACTGATTATCATAATTTAATATTATCAATATATTTTTTAAAAGTCAACAATTTGACAAATCTTGTTTTTATAGCTAATATAAAAAGCGTTGTAAAGGTCTCTTAATTTATAATAAATAATATTTATGGAAATCAAACCATTATCTGATCATATTCTTATAGAGGCAATGCCTCAGGAAGAAAAAACAGAATCTGGAATTTTTCTTCCAGAAACAGTAGAAAAAGAAAGGCCAGAACAAGGCAAAGTAGTTGCTGTTGGTACTGGCAAAAAATTATCTTCTGGAAAAGTCATTCCTTTAGATGTAAAAAAAGGAGATGTTGTCTTATTCACAAAATATGGACCAAATGAAATAAAGGTCAATGGAAAAGAATACTTGATTGCTAAACAAGAAGATATTTTGGCAATTTTAGAATAAATTTAATAAATAGATTATGGCCAAAGAAATTATATACTCCGAGGAAGCTCGGAAAAAATTAAAAAAAGGAGTTGATAAACTAGCCGATGCGGTAAAGGTTACTATAGGACCTAAAGGCAGAAATGTTGTTTTAGATAAAGGATTTGGAGCTCCAACTATTACTAATGATGGAGTTTCAATTGCCAAAGATATAGAGATAGAAAATAAAGTAGAAAACTTAGGAGCTGAAATTATTAAAGAAATTGCTTCTAAAACAAATGAGAAAGCAGGAGATGGAACAACCACAGCTGTTGTTTTGGCTCAAGCGTTAGTTCAAGAAGGATTTAAAAATGTTGCTGCTGGAAGTAATCCTTTAGCTATAAAAAGAGGACTTGAAAAAGGATGCAAGGCAGTTGTTGCAGAACTAAAAGGTTTTTCCAAAGAAATATCTAATAAAGAAGAAATTTCTCAAGTAGCTACTATTTCAGCTGAGAATGTTGAATTAGGTAATTTGATTGCCGAAGTAATGGAACAAGCAGGCAAAGACGGAGTAGTTACCGTAGAAGAATCAAAAACATTTGGGCTTTCCAAGGAAGTTGTAGAAGGTCTTCAATTTGACAGAGGGTATATTTCTCCTTATATGATAACTAATTCTGAAAAGATGGAAGCTGTTTTAGAAAATCCTTATATTTTGATTACCGATAAAAAGATTTCTTCTATTCAAGATATTTTACCAATTTTAGAAAAAATAGCTAAAACAGGTAAAAAAGAACTTTTAATCATTAGTGAGGAAGTTGAGGGAGAAGCACTAGCGACTTTAGTGGTTAATAAGCTTAGAGGAATTTTAAATGTGTTAGCTATAAAAGCACCCGGATTTGGAGACAGAAAAAAAGAAATGCTAGAAGATGTTGCTTGTGTTGCTGGGGGGCAGGTAATTTCCGAAGAAAAAGGAATAAAATTAGAAAGTGTTGAGATTGATATGTTAGGAACTGCTAGAAAAGTTATTTCTACAAAAGAAGATACAACTATTGTTAGTGGGCAAGGCAAAAAAGAAGATATTGATGCCAGAATAAATCAAATAAAAAATGAAATTAAATCTACTAATTCTGATTTTGATAAAGAGAAATTGCAAGAACGACTTGGTAAATTATCAGGAGGAGTAGCAGTGATTAAAGTTGGTGCTCCAACAGAGGTTGAGCAGAAAGCTCTTCAACACAAAGCAGAAGATGCTTTAGCTGCAACTAAAGCAGCGGTTGAAGAAGGAATAGTTCCCGGAGGAGGAGTGGCTTTAATCAGAGCATCTAAAGTTTTAGACGGATTAGAATTAGATAAAGATGAAAAGATAGGTCTGGATATTTTAAAAAAGGCATTAAAAGAACCATTAAAAATGATTGCTCAAAACGCAGGGATAGAAGGAGCGGTAGTAGTTGAAGAAGTTAGAAAGAATGAAGGAGGATATGGATTTAATGCTCAGAAGATGAAATATGAAGATTTATTGGAGAATGGAATAGTTGATCCGACGAAAGTAGTTAGGTCAGCCTTGGAAAATGCTGTTTCTGGTGCGGGTATGTTATTGACAACAGAAGCTGTTGTTTCTGAACTTCCTAATAAAGAATCAAACCCTGGTTTGTCTGGTGGTATGCCTGGTGGTATGCCAGGAATGGGTGGATACTAATAAACAAGATTGAAATAAAACTCCTCTCATTGATTTTGGGAGGATTTTTAGTTATAATAACTAAGATTAACTAAAATAATTAGATATTTATGCTTTGTCCAATTTGTAATATAGAGATGAAGAAAACAATATTTTATGGAGATGAAGTTGATTATTGTCCCCAATGTTTTGGTATGTGGTTTAAGGAAGATGGATTAAGAACAGCAAAAGATGAAAAAGATAAAGATTTAAAATGGTTAGACATAGAACTTTGGAAAGATAAAACAAAATTTCAGATTGCAAAAGTTCATAAAAATTGTCCTATCTGTTCAGTGCCATTGTATTCTGTAAAATATGGTGATTCTGATATAGAGGTTGATGTTTGTAACTTGTGTAAAGGAATTTGGGTTGAAAGAGGAGAGTTTAAAAGGATCATAGATTATCTCAAGGATAAAAAGTACGATGAAACCTTAAAAAACTATTTTAAGAATCTAATTAAACAAGGCGTTCAAGTTTTTACCGGGCCAGAAGACTTCCGTTCGGAATTAGAAGATTTTTTGATAATATTTAAAATATTAAATTATAAATTTGCTATTAAATATCCAGAAATTGTTAAATTAATTTCAATGTCACGTAAATAAAAGTCGAAGTAACTATTAACTAATAATTAATCTATGTCAATTTTATATATAATTCTATTTGTAGTTTTGATTTTAGTTCTTTGGTTGGTTGGTGTTTTTAATTCTTTAGTTAAAATAAAGAATAGAACTAAAGAAGCATGGGCAGATATTGATGTTCAATTAAAAAGAAGATATAACCTGATTCCTAATTTAATGGAAACAGTTAAGGGTTATGCTAGTCATGAAAAAGAAGTTTTTGAGAAAGTTACTCAAGCTAGAGCGCAGGCAATGGGTGCGCAAAATGTAGAAGAAAAAGCAAAAGCAGAAAATATGTTGAGTAATACATTAAAATCTCTTTTTGCTGTTTCGGAGAACTATCCTGATCTTAAGGCCTCTCAGAACTTTTTAGAATTACAAAGAGAACTTAGAGATACAGAAGACAAAGTTCAAGCAGCTAGACGTTTTTATAATACTAATGTTAGAGATTTAAACATTAAAAGAGAATCTTTCCCTTCAAGTATTGTTGCTAAAATGTTTAACTTCCAGAAAATGGATCTGTTTGAATTAGCAGAAGCCGAACAAAGAGAAGTTCCTAAAGTAAGTTTCTAATATGGCTACTCTTTATTCCCAAGCAGAGTCAAATGTGAGAAAGACATGGTTTTTAATATTTTTCTTTTTGATTTTTATTATTACCCTGGGTTGGCTTTTTAGTTATTTATTAGATAATTCTATTATTCTGATAATAGCAATAATCTTTAGTATATTTACAAGTTTTTCCAGTTATTGGTACTCAGATAAGATTGTTCTGAAAATGTTGGATGCTAAACCAATTGAAAAAAGAGATAATCCAGAACTTTATCGATTAGTTGAAAACCTCTGTATTGCATCTGGCTTACCATTACCCAAGATTTATATTCTTAATGAGGCCCAACCAAATGCTTTTGCAACTGGGAGAGACGAAAAGCATGCAGTTGTTGCTGTTACGCAAGGGCTTTTAGATAAATTAGAAAGACCGGAGCTAGAAGGAGTTATTGCTCATGAGCTTAGCCATATTAAAAACAAAGATATTCTTTTGGGAACAGTTATTGTTGTTTTAGTTGGAATCGTAGCTTTACTATCAAATTTGTTTTTAAGAATAAGTTTTTGGGGAGGGGGGAGAAGGAATTCAAAACAAGAAGGATATCTTGGTATTATGATCATGGCTTTGGGAGTAGTTGCAGCTATTTTAGCTCCTTTGGCAGCTAGTTTGATTCGTTTGTCTATTTCCAGAAAAAGAGAATTCTTGGCAGATGCTTCAGGAGCTCTTTTAACAAGATATCCAGATGGATTGGCTCGGGCATTAGAAAAAATTAGTTCTGACCCTAACAAAATGAAAAAAGCCAATAATTCTACTGCTCATTTGTTTATTTCTTCACCTTTTAGAGGGAAGCAAAGTAAAAGCTGGTTTACAAAGATTTTTATGACTCATCCACCAGTAGAAGAAAGAATTAATGCTCTTCGGGGGATGAGAGTATAAATTATTGGTAGGGTGCCTGAGTGGCTTAAAGGAACGGCCCGGAAAGCCGTGGCGTCTTTGGCGCCTCGTGGGTTCGAATCCCACCCCTACCGCATATTAAATAATAAATTATGGAAGAAAATCCCATAGAATCAATAAAAGCAAGGTTGGATATTGTGGATGTAATTGGCTCTTATATCAAACTTCAAAAAGCAGGTATGAATTACCGTGCTGTTTGTCCTTTTCATTCTGAAAAAAAACCATCATTCTTTGTTTCCCCATCAAAACAAATATTCAAATGTTTTGGGTGCGGAAAATTTGGCGACATTTTTAAGTTTGTGATGGAGATTGAAGGAGTGGAGTTTGGAGATGCTTTAAAAATTTTAGCCAAAAGAGCAGGGGTTGAACTTAAAAGACAAAATCCGGAATTAAAAACAGAAAGAAAAAGATTGTATGAGATTATGGGATTAGGCTGTGAGTTTTTTGAAAAGCAATTAAATAATAGCAAAGCAGGGTTGGAATCTAAAAAATATCTTTTAGATAGAGGGATAACTGAAGAATCAATAAAGAAATGGAGGTTAGGATATTCTCCTAATCCTCAAAAGGGGAAATGGGAGGTATTAACCGATTTTCTAATTTCAAAAGGATATGAAAGAAAGGAAATAATAAATACAGGACTAGCTATTAAAAAAGAATCAACAGGAGCAGTTCAAAGTTATGATAGGTTTCGTGGTAGAATTATGTTCCCCATTTTTGATTTAAATTCTCAAATAATTGGGTTTGGAGGAAGAATAACCAAAGATAAAGAGGATAAAGAAGTAGCAAAATACATTAATACACCAAACACATTACTTTATAATAAGAGCTTTACTCTTTATGGATTAAATCCAGGAAGGGTGGAGATAAGGAAAAAGGATTTTTGTGTTTTAGTAGAAGGATATACAGATGTTATTTTATCTCACCAAGCTGGATTTCAAAATACTGTAGCTACTAGTGGGACAGCTTTAACTCCTTTTCAACTAAAAATTTTAAAACGTTATTCTCAAAACTTAATTACGGCTTTTGATATGGACATTGCTGGTGATTCTGCTACAAGGAGAGGGATTGATTTAGCCCAAGAACAAGACTTTCAGATTAAAGTAATTATTATGCCGAAGGGAACAGATCCTGCTGATGTTGTTTGTAAAAGTCCTAAAGAATGGCAAAAATTAATAGATTCAGCAAAGTCAATTCTTGATTTTTATTTTGATAGCGCTTTTCTCAAATTTAACAAGGATTCTCCAGAAGGGAAAAGAGGAATTTCCAATGCTCTTTTATCTATTATATCTAAAATTCCAAGTAAGATTTTACAATCCCACTGGACTCAAAAACTATCTAGAGGATTAAAGGTTTCTGAAGAATCAGTTATTCAGGAGCTTAAAAAAGTTTTTCAAAAAGAAGGTCGGAGTTATCAAGAAACAAGACTTTCAGAAAAAGAAAAGATTGTTAAAGAAATTAAAAAGGAGAATACAAGAAAACAAGCGATAGAAGAAAAAATACTTTCTTTAATATCTAAGTCACCTGATAAAATAGAACTGCTTAATGAAAATCATATTTCTCTGTTTTCGCCTAAAAACAAAGAAGCATTAGAATGTTTAAAAACAAAAAAAGATAAATTGTCTCCAGATATGAAAGAGTTTTTAGATGTTTTATCTTTGAGAGCGGAGATAGAAGAAGAATCAGTACCAGAAGAAGAGTTTGGAATTTGTTTGAAAGGGTTGATAAACCTATCTACAAAAGATAGACTCAAAGAAATATCAAAGAATATACAAAATGCGGAAGAAAATAATGATAAAAAAAAGATTAAAGAATTAACAGAAGAATTTAATAATATTTCAAAAGATTTAAATAAAAAATAATATGGCTAGAAAAAAACAATTAAAAAAAATAATTAAAAAACCAAAGAAAGTAAAAAAGACGATCAAGAAAAAGATTGTTAAAAAGAAAATTACAAATCCTAAAAGGAAGATTATTCAGAAAACAAAGCTTAAAAAAAAGAGTGCTAAAAAGATTATTAAAAAGAAAAAGAATAAGTTAATAATATTTAAAGATAAAAAACAAACAAAGAAAGAAAAAGCTTCTGCTAAAAAAGCGTCTGATAAAAAACGTATTTCTATTTTTCCTCATGAAAAGCTGGAACTACTTTTTAAAAAGGGTAGAATTCGTGGTTTTGTTATTTTTAGTGAAATCTTAAACTTCTTTCCTAATTTTGAAAAAGATATTAGAGGCACAGAACAGCTTTATCAGGAATTAACAGAGAAGGGAATTGAAATAAAGGAAAGAAAAGGATTTTTAGAAATGGATGAGAAAAAAGATAAACTGGAAAAGCCAATTACTGGACCAAGAGTTGATTCTATTAGAATGTATTTAAAAGAAATTGGGAAGACTTCTATGATAAACGCACGGGAAGAAAAAGAATTAGCTAGAAGAATTGAAAAAGGGGATAAGGAAGCTGCTAAAAAATTAACTCAAGCTAATTTAAGGTTAGTTGTTTCTATTGCTAAGAAATATGTTGGCAGAGCCAGAAACTTAACATTATTAGATTTAGTTCAAGAAGGGAATTTGGGTCTTTTTAGGGCAGTGAAAAAGTTTGACTGGAGAAAAGGGTATAAGTTTTCAACTTATGCTACTTGGTGGATAAGGCAAGCAGTAACTAGAGCAATCGCTGACCAGGCCAGAACAATTAGAATTCCTGTACATATGATAGAAACAATATCTAAATATGAAAAAGCAAAAAGAAAACTATTAAAAGGATTGGAAAGAGCACCTTTGCCAGAAGAGATTGCTTCGGAAATGGGGATTGAGCCGGACAAAGTTCATCACATAATACAAATTAAACAGAGAGCTGTTTCATTAGAAACACCAGTAGGAGACGATGATAATAATAGTACCTTGGCAGAGTTTATTGAAGACAAAGAAAGTATTTCTCCTTTTACGGCTTCTGCTCAAAATCTTTTGAAAGAAAGACTAAAAGAGATATCTAAGGATCTTACTCCTAGAGAGAAACAAATTTTGGCAATGAGATTTGGCTTAGGAGATGGAATTACACATACTCTGGAAGAAGTAGGGAAGATATTTGGGGTTACTAGAGAAAGAATTCGTCAAATTCAAGCCAAAGCATTAGAAAAAATTAGAAAGCTGGATGGCCTAAAAAAACTAAAAGATTATTAATTAGTTGAAAATATTTTAAAAATAGAGTAATATAATCATATTCCGCGGTGGCGCAATGGTAGCGCGGGTGCCTGTTAAGCACTAGGTTGTAGGTTCGAATCCTACCCGCGGAGCTATTAGCTATTTTGTATATAAGCAGTTTTTTGATATAATAAAATCAGTGA